>CAZIPK010000017.1:0-10912 GCA_964541135.1 uncultured archaeon
TTTTAGCACTTTCTTTAAAGATTTAACGTCATATTTTATTTTTGTTCTTTCCCCTAAAAGTATTTTTGTTCCTTTTACTTCATTTAACATTTCTTCTATTTCGTAATCGCTTAGCGGGGCAATTTTTTGTGAGTAATCTTTTAGCACTTCCACAAATATCCCCCCCAACCCATAAGTGATTACTTTTCCAAAAGGGGTTTTTATTGCTGAAACTAATACTTCTTGTCCAAAAACCATTTCCTGAACTGAAAATTCTTCTTTTACTTTGGCTTGCCTTGCTTTTTGAATCATTTCTCCAAGCGCTTTTGCTAATTCTTCTTTGTTTTTTATTCCTGCTTTAACTAATCCATAATTTGTTTTATGCGCAAGCCCTGTAGCGGTTTTTAGGGCGACAGGGTAATTTATCTTTAAACTACTTAAATCCTCTTTTTTTTCAACAAAAATTGTTCTTGGGGTTTTTATTCCAAAAGCTTGGAGGATTTTGAATGAATTTTTTAGCCCAAGCTTTCCATTGGCAAACATATCTTTTTGCAGTTTCTTTTGCACTAGTAGTGGTTCCTTAATTTTTGAAGGAGTTCTTTTCTTTTCATAGTATTGTTTTAGTTTTCCAATTACTCTTATTCCTCTTTCAGGGGTTTCAAAATCCGCAACAGAATTTTTTCTTAGTATTGCTTTTGCTTTTATTAAATCAGTTCCGCCCATAAAAGAGCAAATCAAGGGTTTTTTCTTTGCTATTTTTGAGGCAATTTCAGCTACTCTCTCCGGGTCCGTCATGCTTTGCGGGGTTAACAGGACTTGAATCAAATTAATTTTTGAATCTTTTTCAAGCGCTTTTAGCGCGGTTTCATATTCTATTGGCCTTGCATCCCCTATTAAGTCAAGCGGGTTTGACGCATTTGGATTAATTTTTCTCACTATTCTAATCGTGTTCTCGCTGTATTTTGGCAGCACCAGCTTATTTGCTTCCGCCGCATCAGCGCTTATTACTCCCGGCCCCCCCGCGTTTGTTATTATTGCCAAATTAAATTTTTTTGGATTTTTTGTTTTTCCAAGCATTTCAGCCATGTCAAAAAATCTTTCAATCGATTTTACTCTTATTACGTTGGCTTTTTCACAGGCTTTTGTAAATATCTCGTCATCCACGCTCATCGCGCCCGTATGGGAGGAAGCCGCTTTTTTTCCTAAATCAGTGTTCCCTGCTTTTATTAAAACAACAGGCTTTATTTTTGCAAGCTTCGTGGCATTAATCATAAAGCTTTGCGGATTTTTCACTGATTCCATATAAACAAGAACCGCTTTTGTTTCGGCGTCATTTAATAAGTATTCAAAGTATTCGCTTTCACCAAGAAAAGTTTTGTTACCTGTTGAAATGAATTTACTAAACCCAATTTTTTCTTCTTTTGCCCAATCAAGGATTGCTGTACATAAAGCGCCTGATTGGGATACTATTGCCAAGTGGCCTTTTTTTGGAGTGGAAGAAGCAAATGTTGCGTTAAGCCCATTTTTTGTATTAATTACTCCTAAAGTATTTGGCCCCACTATATTTATTTTTCCATTTTTTGCTATTTTTTTTAATTGTTCTTCAAGTTCTTTTCCTTCTTTTCCTGTTTCGGAAAACCCGGCAGTTATTATCACCGCGTTTTTTATTTTTTTTATGACGCTTTGCTGTAAAACTAGCGGCACAAATTTTGCCGGCACTGCAATCACGACTAAATCCACTTTTTCCTTGTAATCTAAAATTGATTTATATGCTTTTAGCCCTTGAACCACTTTCTCGTCTAAATTTATTGGGATTATTTTTCCTTTAAAGCCAGCACTAATTAAGTTCTTTAAAATATCGTGCCCGACTTTTCCAACTTTGTTTGATGCCCCGACAACCGCCACGCTTCTTGGGTTAAATAATTCGCTAAGCTTTCCAACCATGAACTAAATAGTGTTCTTGGATATTAAAACTTGATGCTTGGGTTAATTAAGAAAAACAAATTGCACAAAACACATTAATTAAAAAAACTGCTAATTAAAAAAAACTAATTCAATCTAAAATTAACTTTCAAATAAATAAATAAATAATTTAAACTTAAACATAAATATTGTCGACTTTAATCCCATAATTTAAAATTCATAATTTCAATTTTGTTGATTTTATTTCTTGATCCAAAATTGATTTTTCAAGGTTTAATTCAACAAATAAATTAAATATTTCTGCGGGAACCCCATTTAAGGTTTCTGCAAGTTTTTCAAGTTTGCCTTTCATTCCGCCAGTAACATCCATTGCTTTGGATTCCCCCGCCTTCTTTAAAACATTTGCTAAATTCTTTTTTGTTATTTGACTTATTAGTTCAGCTTTCGGGTTAATTTTTGGATCAGAAGTAAATATCCCATCAACATCAGTCCCAATTACGACTTTTGTTGGCCCTAATTGTTTAGTTAGCTGTGCAATTACTACATCTCCTGACATTGGGCTCCACCCAAGCGAATCATCCTTAACCATGACTCCAGTGCTTAGTGGAATAAAACCTTCTTCAAGCGCTTTTTTGTATGGACTTGAATCAAATGATTTTAATTTTTTATTGTCTTGAACACAAACATCATAACCAGGAATAAATTTTACTCTTAATTTTTGTTCTTCAAGAGTTTTTTTTACCTCTTCTCCAACAAAGTCACAATCCTTTTTGGTTACTTCAACGCCAATTTCTTGTTCTCTTGTTTTAATTCCATTGTTTAAATCATATTTTACGACATATGTGTGACCAAATGGCCCTACTCCACACACAAGCGCTACTTTTAATTCAGGGGCTTTGTGCAAGGCTAATGCAAGTTCTTTTGCTGCTTGTTTTAAAACCAAATAATTAATCTCAAACTTGTTCTCCTCTTTTTTTGTGATAGAAGAACCGCCAAGTTTAATTATTATTAAATTATTCATTTCAAGGCACCAAAGAAAAAATTAATAATCTAAAATTTAACTTCTGACTTAATAGGAATTAGACTTACTCCACTTTGACTGTCGCATTGTCCCCATCAACAATTATTTTTTGCCCTGTTTTTAATTTTAATAAATCAATTTTATCAACGCATGGAATTTCTGAAATTATTGCGCCTACTGCCACAATTGTTTCGCATTCCGAGTTAATCATTGCCAGGGGGGCAGTGCCTTGTTTTTTCATTCTGTATAAAGCGTAACTTCCAACTGTAGATCCTTTTCCTTGCGGGAAAACCAGTATTTTTCCTTTCACGCTTTGCCCTTCCAGTTCGTGCCCTTTTTCCTGCACAACCCCATTTGCGGGATCTACTCCGCCAAAGAATGAAATCCCTTGTTTTGTTACAAGCGCTTCGCCTTGCGCTTTTCCACCGCAAATTTTTCTTCCTTTTAATTCCATAATCACACCAAATTAAAATAATATAAAAAAAATTTAATTAATTCAAATTTTCAATTCTTTACTTGCACGCTTCCTCCACTAATCTTTCTATTGGCATTATTTTTACTTTGAAATTGTTTTTTGCTCCTGCGTAGTAGCAGCCTTTTGCTGAATCTGTCGCCATGCATTTGAACCTGTTTTTTATAGGGGCAACAACGCAGCATGTGTCTGCAGCAAATTTTGCACCCGCGTCTTCAATTATTTTTGAATACCCTGCCCCATCAGCTATTTTTTTTGTTGGCCTTGCTGTTGTTACCCAAAATTCTTTCTTGACTTTTTTGCCTTTTAATAGTTCTGCAAGTTCAGCTATTTCTTTTAGGCTTGCATGCGGGCACCCAACGCTTACAAAATCAACTTCGCATTCTGAGTCAAGCTCTTTAATTGCTTTTTGTAAATCTTCTTTAGTAATTATAATTTCTTCTTTTGGGTTTGGAGTTTTGTTTGGAGTTATTCCTTTTATGTGAAATATAGCCGCCCCGCCATAAGTGGCGATGCTTGCTGAAAAGGATTTTAAATCTTCAACACTTGCTTCTTTTATTCCGGTTATTAGCACGGGCTTTGCTTTTGTTTTTTCACCAATTACTTTTCCAAGCGCCCCAAATTCCCAAGTGCCTTTAATCCTACATTTTACTTTTACTTTTATTTGGGCTTTTCTGTTTTCATCCAAATGCATTCCATACAAAGGAGTTTTTCCTGTTAGCGCGCTGGCAAGTGCACTTGGACCGCCTTCTCTATTAGTATAAACCCCTAATACTGAATTAGCATAAGCAACTGCTGAGCTTTCACTCCAAGCAATGTGTTGGCCAAAGTGCGGGTTATTTCCAATTAAATAAGGCGTGCAAGTACAGGTCGGCAGCACACCCATTTTTGTGAATGCTTCAATTACTTTTCTTTGTTTTACTGCAAATTCTTCGCTTATTCCAAGGGCTTTGTAGTTTTCCAAATCCATCCCTGCAGGATTTAGTGTAGTTAAAACTCTTACTTTCCCATCTTTGGCCAATTCTTCCAAAAACTCAAGCCCCGCATCCCCTAAATTATCAAAACTTACGCCCGCAATTTGTACTGATGCAACGTCAATCAGTCTGTCTGCACCATAAATTTCCCCAAGAGCCACAAGTATTTCCATACTTTTTTTTAGCGCATTTCCTTGCTTTCCTTCAAGCATTTCTTTTTCTTCTTTATTTAACTTCATTATAATAACCTTTAATTAATTGATTAAACATAGTTAAATTAAAGCTTTCTTTTTTGCCCTAAATTAATTTAATCTTTACAAATAATCCTCTATCTTGTAGTCGGGGAATTTTGTTCTTGTCATTTTTTCGAACTTGTCAAGCTTTCTTGTCAAGTCAAACCCTGCTTTGCATGTTTCGCGTGTTACTTGATCTGCGCTTGGGTCGAGTGAAGAGCCTTTTTGTTTTGGAAACAAATACATATTTTTATCTGCTTGGAATCTTGTCGCCATTGACCACTCCACTTCTAGAGGGTTATATAAATCAATGTCGGAGTCAACTACAAAGAAGTGTTTTCCGCTTGTATGTCCTTTCATCGCGGCTTCTATTGTTTTTTTTCCGTCATCCTCATTCTTCTTATTAATTTTTACTATTACGTGGAACCATGAGCTTCCACCAGGATTTACGCTTACATCAACAACATCAATTCCTGCTTTTTTTACTTCATCAAATACAGTGGGTTCTCTTGGCATTCCCATTAATATTTTGTGTTCAAATCCTCCCGGCAGGAGCGCATGCCATATTGGGTTTGGCCTTGCATAAATCTTTTCTACTGTGAACACTGGTTCTTGCCTTATTATGTCGCTTGTTTCTGTTAAGTCAACAAAAGGGCCTTCAGAGTGCCTTTCATTTAATGATAGCGTTCCTTCCATGATAAATTCTGAATCTGCTGGAAGTTCTGCATCAAATAGTTTTGCCTTCATTACTTGTATTGGTTTCATTGAGTTTGCTATTTCTAGTTCGTTTACTCCTAGCGGTGGCGCCATTGCCGCAGCAACAAGCACTTCTCCCCCACACCCTATGCAGTAAGCTGCTTTTAGTGTTCCGTTATTTTTCTTTAATAGTTCCATCGTATTTCTTTCAAGTATTCTAAACGCCATTTTGTTTTTCGCTATTACCATTCCCCTGTGGTAGCATACGTTTTGGCCAACTGCTGGATCTTTTACTATTACAAGCCCGCTTGAGACATACGGCCCACCGTCTTTTTCAGTGTGAATTAAAATGGGAAGTTTTTCCAAGTCAACTTCTATCTCTGCATGGTCTGTTTTGGCAACAACTTTGGGTTTTGTCGGATTGTTTAGCGCTTTTGTCATTATTGGAACCAAATCTTTTACTCCGCAACCCAAATAATCCGCAACTTTTTGTTTTGACGCAAATACATTGGCAACAACTTTGTAGTTTGATTCTTTTATTCTTTCAAACAAAACGCTTTTCTCCCCTGCTGAGTGAACTATTCCACTTGCTTCAAGCTTCTTTGAAACAGGTTTTTTTATTACATAATCGTTTTTTACGACAAATTCCCTAAAACCCATGCGCATCACCAAAACCATTAAATAAAATCTATTTAACCTAATTTTTGGGAGTCAGTCTTATTCCCATCTAATATATGATTTATTAGAAACTCCTAATAAATCCATTGCTTTCCCTGAAATAAAGCTTTCCAAATCCTTTATTTTCTTTGGTTTATTATAAAAACCCGGACTTAGGGGGAAAATTATTGCCCCATAAAGTGAAAGTTTGTATAAGTTTTCAATTGTTGCGGGACTTATGGGGGTTTCTCTAAACCCAATTACTAATCTGTTTTTTGTTTTTAACATGTTATCAGCACACCTGGTAATAAGGTTTGATGTGTGTGCGTGCACTATTTCTGAAACTGTTTTTACTGATGCTGGAATTATTATCATCCCATTAACCAAAAACGAACTTGATGAGATGCTTGCAGCAAGGTCTTTGTTTGAGTAAGTTTTGTGTGCAAGTTTTTTTAATTCTGAAATTTTTTTATTTGTTTCAATATTTATCACTGCGCTTGCCCATTCACTTATTATCAGGTGAACTTCAACATTCGTTTTTTGTAGTTCTTTTAGAAGGTGAATTGCGTAATTTGCACCAGAAGCCCCGGTTATTGCAACAATTAGTCTCATTTAATCACCAGCACTCAATCAAAAATTTAAGTTAAGTTTTTTATTCAGAGAATAAATTTGCATTTTATTACCCTATCACAGTCTTTGTCGCTTCGTATCCTTTTGCTTTTATTGCTTTTGCCACTTTTTCTTGTAATTCTTTTCCGGGTGTTAAGGCTATCATTAATCCGCCTCGTCCTGTTCCTGTGAGCTTTGCTCCAAACGCTCCTGCGTCCAGGGAAGTTTTGACTAATTCGTTAAGTTCTTTGCATGAAACGGTTAATTTTTTTAATAATTCATGATTTTTGTTCATTAGTTCGCCTAATTTTTTCAAGTCGTAATTTTTTATTGCTTTTACTGCTTCTTCTTCAAGTTTCTCATATTCCTTAAAAATCGGATTTATTTTATCGGGTTGTGTTTCTTTTAATTTCTTTACATCCCCAACTACTTCTTTTGTTAGTGCTGTAAGTCCAGAGTTTCCTAAAACAATTTCTATTGGTTTCTTAACTTTTAACACTTCCATTTTATTTTCTCCGCCAGTCAAGTTCTTTTTGAATAATAAAAACCCTCCATAAACTGCAACCGTGTTGTCTATTCCACTTGGTGTTCCTGACCCTGCGGTTTCTGCTTCAAAAGCCGCTTTATTTATTTGTTCATCAGCCATATTCATTTTGTATTCTTCATTTATTGCCCTTGCTATTGCTGCTGCACATGCAGCGCTTGCGCCAACCCCTGAAGCTGCTTTTAAATCTCCACCAAGAGTTATTTCTAAGCCATCCTTTATCCCCATATACTCAATTAGTCTTTTAATTAGCGCATCGTATTCCGGCTTTTTTGTTTCTTTGTACCCTTCAGTAACAGGCCTCTTGTCAATTAATTTGTATCCTTCCTCATTAATTCTTTTAACCTTTGCGGTTGTTGTTTGGCCAAGTGCTGCTGGAATCCCTTCTAAACCATAAACAACAAAGTGTTCTCCAAACAGAATTGTTTTTCCATACCCCTTTCCTTCCCCAGCCAATTAACCACCATAAAATTATTTATTTCAAAGAGTTAATAAAGATAATTCATTAAGCCTGGAATATAGTTAATTGCCTAATGTCTTTAACTAATTTAATAACAAAAACCAACCCCCAACTTATTTTTAATAAATTAATCGGGTGATTTTTAGAATTAATTATTCCATTCTTTTGTGCCTTCTGTACCATTCATCCCATTCCGTGTCAGGGGTGGTTCCGTTTTCAAGCCTTTTTAGTCTAAGTTGAAAATCAAATGCCAGGTCGAAAAGCTTTAATTGCCTTTGCCTTTTTTCAAGATAAACTGGTTTTTTTCCTGCACAGAGATGTTTTATTGCTTCTTCGTTTAGTTTTTCAGCGCTTTGGGCTAATGACATGACGTCAAACAGGTTTAATTCCAAAAATAAATTTTCTTTTGGAGCTTGCTTTAATCTTGTGAGCAACCCGTTTGGGCCTGTGAATGAACTTTTTAATATATAAAGGCGTTTTCTTATTTTTGGAGTAATTTTTGCTCTACTCAAATAGCCTTCTAGTTGTTCACAAAAAGATTCAATTACCAAAAAGAGTTCCTTGTTTTTTGGGAACTGATCCAAAACAATTGCCTTCCTGTTGAGAAACCTTATCCTTAAAGCGTTTTCTTCTAACTTGCAGGCCTGCTTATATGCTTCTCCCTTAAAGCCGTGTTTTCTCAATAAATTTTTTTGTAACGCATGCACTACGACAATTGCTTTTTCTTCTTGATTGGCAGACCAAATTTTTCTCTGCAGGGCCATGTAGCTTCTTTTCTTTTTTGATTTTATTCTCTTTTCAAGTTTTTTTTTGCTTATTGGCCCTTCGTTTAGCAATATATTATGACCGCGTGTATTGTCAAACAAATTTCTATTTCTTCTTCGCATAAATATAATTTGAGAATTTATTGTTCCATTTTTCCGCTTGGCAGGATACAGAGTTGTGCTGCTTGGAAGATTAATTTTCTAAATTCATCCCCGTTTCGATTCTGCTTAATCTTTTTCTTAGTTTTCTTATTTCCTCAAAATAACCGGGATTCTTAATCTTTGCTTTTATTGAATCTTCCACTACTCTTTGAGCGGCATTAACAAGATAACCAAAGTTAGAAATATTTTTATCACCAACTATTTCTATCGCAGGAGTTTCTTTTGGCACGCCTTCCCAATCTCTTAAAAAATTTCGGTATCTCGGGTCATATAATTCTCTAAAATCTGCAACATACCTCCAGAGGCTTGTTTTTTTATTTTTGTTTCTCAATAAATATCCATCCGCTTCTGATAAGAGCATTTTTGCAACAAAAGTCAGCAAGTTTATTGAGAGGCTTCTTCTTTGAAAAAATCTTTCCCTTAATTTTTTTTTCATCATGGATAAGGTTGTTGCTTTTTGTTCAAGTTTCATGATTTCTCTTTGTTTTTTTTCTCCTTTAACCCCGCACTTTTCAAGGGCATCAACTATTCCTCGGACCATTAAATAATTTAGTCTCTTATGTTCTTCTAAAAAAAAATATTCTGCAGCTAGCCTTCTTGATGCCCTTGTTGAAATCTTTTGCCCCAATATTCTTTTCATTTTTTTTAGAGGAACTGACCTATCAAAATGCTTTTGCGGCAAGGGCATAAGAATTAGTAGTATTCCGCACTATTTAAAATTTTGGGATGAATTTTGTTCCGTAGTGAATTACGCCTTTTGTTCCGCTTGTATAAAATTTTCTAAATACTGCTTCTACTTCTGTTCCAATTTTTAGTTCTTCGTAATTAGCATCAACTACTTGTCCTTCTATTCTTGCGCCTTCTTCTAAATCTATTATTGCTACGCAGTAAGGGGTTTTTTCTTGGAAGGCTTCTGGCCCTGCGTGTATTTGTGTAAAAGCAACTATTTTTCCTCTTCCGCTTAAATCTACTTCATTAAAATCCAAATTTCCACACTCGCATAAACCTTTTTTTTCAAAGAATGTTTTCTCGCATTTTGTGCACTTGTATCCTTTTAGTTTGTATCTGTCGGAGTAATTCCTCCACCGTATTATTGGGCTTTCTCTAAACATTTTTCTTCACCTTTTATAATCTAAATTAAAATAAAAACCTTAAATAAAAAAATTCAATCAATCACTTTGTCTGCCTAAATTAATTAAATTCACTAAAAAATTAAATTATTTCATTTTTTTAAACACGTGTACGCACGCGGTTCCTCCTGAACCGCCTACATTGTATGTTACTCCTGTTGTTGCTCCTTTTACTTGTCTTTTCCCTGCTTCTCCTCGTAGTTGCATCACTGCTTCTACTCCTTGTTTTATTCCTGTTGCTGCTACTGGGTGGCCGCAGGCTTTTAATCCGCCTGAAGTGTTTACAGGTTTTTTTGAATCAAAGTATGTTTGTTTTGAGGTGTAGAGTTGTGCTGCTTCTCCTTGTTTTGCTAGTCCTAGTGCTTCTACTGCGTATATTTCTGCTATTGAGAAGCAGTCATGCACTTCTGCAAAATTAATGTCTTTAGAACTTATTCCTGCTTGTTTGTACGCATTTTCTGCTGCGACTCTTCCTGCTTTTAATTCTAAAAGGGATTTTCTGCGTGCTAGTGATAGTGTGTCGGTTGCTAATCCTGAACCGGTGATATAAACTTCGGAGCCAAGTTTTTTTGCGGTTTTTTCTGATGCGAGTATTATTGATGCTGCTCCGTCGGTTATTGGGGAGCAGTCAAATAAGGTTAGTGGGTCAGCCACCATGGTTGAGTTCAAAACTGTATCAATTGTTATTTCGTTTTGGAATTGCGCGTAAGAATTTCTTGCGCCATGGTAGTGGTTTTTTACTGATACTTCTGCGAGCACTTCCCTGGTTAAGCCGTATTTGTTCATGTATGCGTTTGCTAGTAGTGCGTATAACCCTGGGAAGGTTAGGCCGTTAAAGCCTTCTAGTTCTTCGTCTCCTGCCCCCATTAGCGCAGTGGTTACTTGTTCTGTGCTAACGTCAGTCATTTTTTCTACTCCGCTTACCATTACAATGTCGGCCGAGCCTGATTCTATTGCCGCCACTCCTTGCCTTATTGCAAGGGATCCGCTTGCGCATGCTCCTTCCACTCTTATTGATGGTTTGTCCAGGTTTAAATTTTCACTAGCCATTGCGCCTATGTGGAGTTGGCCTGATAAGGAATCTGCACACATATTTCCAGTGTATAGTGCATCTATTTGTTTTGGAGTTATTTTTGCGTCATTTAGTGCGCGTAGTTGCGCATCAAGAAGCAACTCCCTTAAACCTAAGTCCCATATTTCACCGAATTTGGTGATTCCAATTCCTAGTACTCCAACTTTCATAATAATTCAACTCATTAAAATAAATTCAATAATTCCTAAATTAAAT
>CAZIPK010000018.1:0-10883 GCA_964541135.1 uncultured archaeon
TAAGACGCCTTTTTTTTTCTAAAGGCATTTTTCCATTGGTGCGTTCGAGTTGTTTAATCTTCTTTAAAATACTTTTCTCAGTTAGTTTTAATCTATCCAGATCTCTTTTTGAAATAAACTCTGGTTTTGGAGTTGTCAGTATATCTAAAACCGTTAATAAATCAAGTATGCTCATAAATTCCACCGACTATAATTGCAAATAGGTATTATTTAAATATTTGGTTGTCGATAGCTTTGCCCACAAGTCTTTAAATTCTTTTCCTTTGTGGGCAAAGCCGTTGTCGATAGCTTTGTTGAAATTATGGTTTTGTTTATGATGGGCTTTTGATTAATTTTTTGGTTAATTTACCCAATCTTCAACATTTTCCCATTTTTTATTTGTCTTATTTCAAATGGTGAGCTTATGCTGCTTGTTTGGTTGAAGTTTAGTTCGCCTCCAACTCCGTCATATCCTTTTAGGTTGTGGATGTAGTTTTGCATGCATTCAGTATTGTCTCCGTTGCAGTTATTCATTGCTTGCCAAATTATCCTTATTGTGTCGTATCCTTTTGCTGCGATTAACCCGCTTTCTTCCCCATATTTTTTGCGGTACTTGGATTTGAATTCTTCATTTATGTTGCTTTTTGGCATGGGATAAATTATGCCTTCCCCAAGCAGGGGGTTTTGGGTTAGAATTTCTTTTGTTTCAATTGCCACTCCGTTTGCAAATATTGGTTTGTTTATTCCAAATTCCTTTATTTGTTTTAATATTAATGGCATTTCTTCCGGGTTTGACGCTATATAAATTGCTTGGGGGTTCGCATTTTTTGTTTTTTCTATTTGTGTTTTAAAATCTGTTGAATCTTTTTCAAAAGGCTGGGATGAGGCGATTGTGATTCCAAGTTTTTTTGCTTCTTTTTCAAAAACCTCTTTTAATCCGACACCGTATTCATTGTTTATGAAAAGAACGCTGATTTTTTTGTACTCAGTTTTTGAAACGTATTCTGCCATTGCTTTTCCTTCCTCATCATCTAAAGGCCAGAGGCTGAAAACATAGTTTCCGGCGTTTCTTATTTTTGGGTTTGACGCTCCTGTTGAGATTAGTAGAACTTTATCTTTTTGGGCTAGTGGTGCTACTCCTAATGTTGCGCTTGAACAAATAGCTCCTGCAATTATTTTTGCTTTATCCATGCTTGTGAGTTTTTGGTAAGCATTTATGGCTTCTTTTGAATCGCATTTATCATCTTCAATAATAAATTTTATGGTTTTTCCATTAACTTTTTGGTTATTAATTTCATCAATTGCTATTTCTGCGCCTTTTTTTACTTCATTTCCCCAGCTTGCTCCGCTTCCGCTTAAAGGGGTTGATAGTCCTATTGCAATTGCTTCTTCTCCAATTAAAAATGCTCCCGTGATTGTGCCGTAATATAATCCAGAAATTATTAAAATTATGATTATGATGCTTGCAACTATTTTTTTACTCATTTTTCTCACCAGCTCTTGTAATTGGTTCCTAAAGGCCTGTTTCATTTTCAGCCTAACTCTCAAATTAACTCCAGTGGGGGAGAAATAATAATCTTATTAATTTTATTTCATCAATAATTAACATTTTATATTACTTTTGGTTAATTATTTCTATTATGGTTGTTTTTGATTCTTTGGATAGGAAATTATTGTGGGAGCTTGATACTAACAGCCGTCAGTCATTTAATAGTTTAGCAAAAAAGCTTGGCGCAAATAAAGACACAATTAAGTATCGTGTTAATGGTTACCTTAACTCTGGGATAATTAAATCCTTTAATGCAATTCTTGATTCAGGCAAATTAGGTTATATGAGTATTCGACTTGGGGTAAAGCTTTATCAGGTTACAAAGGAAAAGGAGAATGAGATAATTGATTACTTACTTTCTCGTAAAGAATTAACCTGGCTTGTAAGAGTCATGGGGGAGTGGGATTTTAACAGTTGCTTTGTTTTTGACGACCTTCATAAAATGAATAATTTTCTTAACGAGCTCAATATTAAGTATGGTACTTTTGTTTTGACTAGGCAGATGGCTATTTTCACTAATATTTCTTATTTTGGAAGAGCTTTTTTGGCAGGCAAGAAAAGCAATGATTTTGTTTTTAACGCATACTCGCTCCCTTCTTTGGTTGATTTGGATCCGATTGATATTAAGATTTTGTATTTGCTTTCGGATAATGCACGGCTTTTGGTGGTTGATATTGCAAAAAAAGTGGGGGTTACCCCAAAAACGGTTATTGCCAAAATCAAGCGGCTTGAGAGAGAAAAGGTTATTTTGGGTTATCGTTCAGAATTTGATTTGGAGAAACTAGGTTATAACTATTACAAAATTCATATGAACACAATGAATATGACTCCAAAAAAATACGCTCAAATCAAGGATTTTTTATTTGAACACCCGAATGTTGTTTATCATGATGAGGGGATTGGGTGTTTTGATTTGGAGTTTGAGGTGCAGGTAAAAAATGATTTGGAATTAAGGGGGTTTATGGATGAGTTTAGGGGAAAATTTTCTGAAGTTGTCCGCGACTATGGTGTGCTTCAGTACTATAAAGAGTACAAATTAAGGTTTTTGCCTGCGGTGAAATGATTCGTTTTGTAAAGCTTTTATTTGCTCTATTGGTTTTTTAATTAAGGATTTTTTTAGAATATTAGTAAAAAATTTGCTTAGCATTTTTTTCGCTAAGCTTTTTTTAATTAGTTCCCTTTTTTTCCGGGGTTTTTTGCAGCTGGTTTTGCTTCTGTTTTTGCCCCCGCTTTTCCTGCTGGCGCTGTGGCGGTGGTTGTTTTTGTTGCATCTGTTCCTGCTGCACCTGGTTTTGCTTCTGTTCCGGCAGTTGCAGCTGCTCCTTCTGCAGTTGTTTCTGCTTTCTTTACTTCCACAACCTTTTCTTCAATTGTTTTTGAAGGTATTGTGCCTATTCTTTTAATGTCATTATGGAAATTAACGTGTACTGAGCAAGGGAATTTTGCCTTTGCTCTCATTAGTGCTTCCTTAACTATTGGCTTTTGGCTTTCAAAACATAATACGCTGTAAATTGCCTGCCCTGCCCTTACTCTTACTGTTCTTCCTATGGGTATTCCAAAGGCTAGTGTCATTCCTTGTGATACACGATCTGCACCTGCGCCTTGTGCCTGCTTGTTTTCCCTCATTATGTGTGAAGGGAAAACCCTCACTTTCATGAAATAAGCATCTTTTCCTAAATCTTTAACGAGTTTTCTGTTTGCTGTGCTTCTAACGCTTTCAATAGCATTATCCCTAATATCAATCGCTTCTTCCACGATTAAGTCTGCGACAGTGTCATATTTTAGTGTTGGGTTTCCCATGTTGAATTGCCTTATTTTTAATTGAGGCGCGGCTCCGATATAATTCCTGTCAGGCACATTAATAGCAATTCTAGTGTATGCTCTTTGCTGTTTTAATCTTCTTGCGTGCCCGCTACAACCTTTACTTATTCTTCTTCCTTTTTTGGGGCTGTTATAGCATTTTGCAGGCCTTAATCCCATTTTTTTCACCAGAAATTAATTACAAATTTTACTTAAGTGCTTGAAGTACTAACCTTATTTTTAGAATAAAAACTGCTTTTCCCACCAAGTCTTGTTTAATAACTTGCCCACTGAAAGCTTTAAAAAGCTTCAGTCAAAGAAGATTTTTTGACAAAATGTTTATCACCTAACTCAAAACCACTTTAATTTTCTTAACTTCAATAAGCCTGGTTTGAATTGAGTTAACTAAGTTATTGGTGTTTTTTGGTTTTTTTGGCTTTAAATAAGGTATTTTTTGTTATTTTAGTTAATTAGTGCATTATTATATAGCCAAGAGTTTTATTGTTTTAAATGGATTTTGTGTTTTTCTTACTGGCTGCTTTTGGGGCTATGATTTTTTGGGGTATTGCTGATTTTTTAATCCAAAAGAGTGTGAGAAAAATCGGGGACCTTGAGTCCTTGGCCTTTATTGGCCTTATTGGGGCAATTGGGTTGTTTCCGTTTGTTTTGCCGCAAATTCATTTGCTTTTTTCTTTAGAGAACCTTTTATTGTTGTGCCTTGTTGGGGTGATTAATTTTGCTGTTGCCATGGTTAACTTTGAGGCTTTAAAAACCGGCAAGCTTTCTGTTGTTGAAGTGATAATGGAGCTGGAGTTGCCGGTAACTATTATTCTTGCAATGATTTTTCTTTCAGAATTCATTAGCGGGATACAGTTTTTGTTAATTGTTCCAATTTTTGTTGGAATGATTTTAATGGCAATAAAGTCCACACGTTTAAAGAAGCATCATTTTTTGGAAAAAGGGGCGCTGCTTGCTTTTTTTGCAGCCATTGGGACTGGTTTGATTGATTTTTTGGTTGGATTTTCTGCAAGGGAAGTTTCGGTACTATTGGCAATTTGGGTTCCCTGGCTGTTTATTTTTGTAATTTCAATTATTTTCATTATTTTGCGAAAGGATGTTAAGAAAATGCTTGTTAACGCAGCAAAATTCAAGTTATTGATTTTACTTATGGGAATTACCGACACTCTTGCTTGGGTGTTTTACGCTTTTGCAATGCAGAACTATAACATAGCGATTGTTACTGCAATTACTGAGGCTTATCCAGTAATTGGTCTTGCCCTTGGAACTTTAATTAATAAAGAAAAAATTGTCCGTCACCAGTGGCTTGGTGGGGTAATAACAATCCTTGCCGCAATTGGATTGGCAGTCACTCTGGTCTAAAATAAAATAAATAATATAAGAGAGAAATACATTCATGGTTAATTTTTTGGTTACTTAAATTAGTTATTTTTGATTTTGGCCTCTTTTTAGCTGTTTTTTGTTGTTAAGAAAAATTTATATATTCGTAATTGTTTAGTGTATCATTCAATTAGGCAATATCGTTGGTGGTTTTTTTGGCTAAAAAGAAAAGAGTTTTGAAGAAAAAAGCAAGTCATTTAATAAAGCGCCCTGTTAGGAAGAAGCTTTCTACCAAAAAAAAGCACGTTGCAAATAAAAAAGTTGTTTCACATAAAAAACACCATAAACTAAAACCAATTCACTATAAACATCACAAAGTTAAATTAGTTCATCATAAGCATCATAAAGCAAAGGCTGTTCATCATAAGCATCATTTTAACAAAAAGCTTGTTTCAAAGAGTTTTGCTCATCACAAAATCAGGGAGGCAACTAAGCATATTTTTTACGCACAAAAGCCGCCTGTTGTTCTTGTAAGGCCGGATGTTAATGAGCTTATTTCAAAAGGCTTTACCCCTAAAGAAATTATTAGCAAGTACAAATCCACGCCTACTGATTTTGCTTTGTGTTATGTTCACCCAAAGAACATGCTTGCCGCAGGTTTTTCTCTTGAAGAGATTATTGAGGCGGGTAGAACCAGATGGAACTCCCCAATAGGTTTGCACAGCTCTAATTATAACGAAACTTTTAATTTGTGCGGTTATTTAGCGGAGCATCGCTTTCCAGTTAAGCGTTTAATAGAAGCCGGGGCAAAGCTTAATGATTTGGCAGTGGGTGCGGTTTCTTACAAAAAGTTAAGGGATGAAGGTTTTAAGGATAAAGATATTTTGAATGCAATAAAGAAGCACTTTTCTGAGTCGGATAATTCATACCACTGGGCGCACAAGAATTATGCGCGGTTAAGGGAAGAAGGAATGCCTGCAGAGGCTTTTCTTGATTTTGAGTCAGTGGATTTTTTGGCAAAGAATAAAGTTCCATTAAATCTGTTGGTGAAAAAGTTTTCGCCAAGCCTCTTGATGCATTATTTTAAGCCGTTAGAATTAATTTCTGAAGGAGTGTCTTTGAGGAAAATGGATGCGGATAATGTTTCCCTTTACTGGGCTTTTCAAAACGGGGTTCCTTTAAGCGTTTTTAAGAAGGAAGGCTTTTCAGTTATTGAACTTGTTTCAAGGGAACATGATGGGTACCTCTTCCAGCACTATGCTCCTCTTGCACGCGAATTCCCTGAGAAACAAATAGAAGAAGCACGCAATATGGGGTTTGATGTTTAAGAAAAAATAGGATCAATATTGAATGAATAATTTAATGCCAATTAATTGGTTTGTGTTTTAATTCTTTTATTTCATCTATGAATTAACACATTATGTCCATCCGCATGACACTCGCCGGCTTTTTAATTCATTCGAAGCAAGCGACCAACAGGTCGCACATTTCGCGAGCCTTTCTTAAAATCTGCTATGCAGCCGCCGGGAATTTCTCCGGTGTCAGATATTATTCTAGCTTTGTCGTATTCACAAGAATGCATTCGAACCGGGATTGATTGGTTTTCTTTGATTTTCATTAAATCAGCAAGTTAATATTAGTAGTAACTATTTTTATTCTTTTCAAGCTAAAGTATATTGAAATGGATTATAATAAAGTATACAAGAATAAAGGTTTTTACTGGGGGTTAGAACCAAACGACATTACTGTCAAGGCGTTAAAATTTGTTTCAAAAGGAAAGGTTTTAGATATTGGCGGTGGTGAAGGAAGAGATTGCTTTTTCTTAGCCAGCAAATCTTTTGACGTAACATTGGTGGATAAATCAAACGAAGGTGTTTTGAAGGCAAAAGAGCATGCCTTAGAACTTGGGCTTAAATTAAAAACAAAGGTTTCCTTAATTGAGTCATTAAAAATAAGTGGTGAATTTCAGATTATATTATGTAATCATGTTCTTCAATTTCTAAATAGTTCTTCTGTGAGTATATTAATCAACAAAATGAAAGAACACACCTCGAAAAATGGGCTTAATGTAGTTTCTGCCTTTTATGAAAAAAACCCTAATAAAAATTTTTCTTTTCTTTTAAAGAAAAATGAACTTAAAGAAATGTATTCTGGTTGGGAAATACTGCACTATAAAGAGTTTTTGACACCTTTTGAATCTCACGGTGGCGGTCCGCAGCACAGGCATGGAATAGTGCAAATTATATCTAGAAAAAGGTAGTTTTTAATAATTGTTATGCAATAACATGCAGCCGCCGGGAATTGAACCCGGAGCTCAACCTAATTCCATTTCGCAATAGGGGTATCGAGCGTAATAACGCGAAGATAGCCCTTTCGCGAGCCTTAGCAAGGCTCTGGGAAGGTTGCATGATACCACTTCACTACGGCTGCATTAACTTAAGTTTAATAGAGTAGTTTTTAAAAACAATTCAATTGGGCAGTTTTTTAAACAAAACGCAATCAAAATTTTGTATTAGTTAGTTACTAAATTAATTAATTCAAAGTAAATAACGGTTATTTAATAGTTGCATTAATTGCCAAGCTTTTAATGCGGGGATGGCAGATCGGCTATGCGTTCGCCTGCAGCTCCGCCCTTTTTCTTTTCGCGGAAAAGAAAAAAGTGCAGGTTGCCCAAAAAAGAAAAGGCAATTTAGTGGAGAAGTCAGCGAATTAGGAGGGTTCAACTCCCTCTCCACGCTTTTTTTGGTAAAAGTTAGGGTATATTAATTATTTTATAAAAAATTAATTTGTTTTTTAAAAATATGTCTTATTTTTATGAGTAAAACTTAGTTTTGTGATTTTTATGAGAGCGGTTTCTTCAAGGGGGATTAGTGATATTGTTAGACACGTGAGTCGTTTTTATGGTCGTGAAATAGCTCCGCGTAGAGTTGAAGTTGTTGTTAGAAGAGTGCTTGGGAATAAAACGCAATTCGACCGCAAAGAGGCTTTAAGTGTGATTAAAGCGATTAATTTGAGAAGGCTTCATTTAACTAATAAAATGAGGGAAGAACTTCTTTTTGCTTTGCGCATGAATCAAAGACTTCCCCCAAATCAAAGAATGTCATTTGCTGAGATTGCTGGACAAGTTAGTCCGCATGTTCCAATAAGCAGAAGTATGTTAAAAAAATTAAATACTGCAATAAGAAAGGATTTTGCTGCTGGGGGTAAAAAGCCTACTAAATTTGTTGCAAAAGCAAGGCGGGCTCCACAAAATGTTGCAGTGAGGGTAAAAGAAATTTTGGCAAAAAATTATGACATTCCTTTAGCAGGAGTTGTTGCTGCTCTTGGTATTAGTAGGAAACAGTTAAGTGCAGCACTTGTTAGGGAGCGTTCTCTTCCTTTTGATTCTCTTCGTTCAGAAGCAATTAAGCAAGCAGTTCTAAATGAGGTCCGTAATCTTGGGATGGACGTTACAAATGAAGCCCTGGCAAAAAGGCTTCACTTATCCCAAACTACTATTGTTAAGTATAGGGGAGTTAGGGGTAAAGGGGCGGGGGCAAAAGGTATTCAGAAAAGAACGGCTGATGATGTGCTTCGCTGGTTAGGTGCATTAACTAAACCTTCACAAGAAAGGGCTAGTTCTGTTGATTTAAAGACTCTTGTTGCCTTGACAGGGGCAAGTGAATTAACCTGTAGAGGTGCAATAAGTAAACTTAAGGTTAGAGGGCTAATTAGAGAGCAAGGAAGTAATAGTTTTTTAATAACTCGTGAAGGTTTTGGGGTTTTGATGAAAAATGGGGGGAATCCGAGAAAGTTTTATGAAAGAGCAGGGTATTTTTCAACAGATTATTTGGAGCGCGCGAAAGAACGCTTGTTAGCAGCTATATTAACAGAACCACAAATTGGTCAAAGAATACTTTTTAATTTAACTGGATTAATTAAGGCGAAAAGGGCTATGGAAGCAAAGCAAAAGCTTACTTAGAGAAAAGAATTTTAAATTTGGTTTATTTTATTTTTTATTATTTTTTTTGATTTGCTAAGTTATAAATTTCTTCTAGTCTTTTTAATAATTTTTTTCTTTTTTTGCCTTTCGATTCTTTTTCAAAAAATTCGCATCTTCTGATTATTTCTTTTTTAGCCGCTGTGCGACAAATATTGTCGTTTAAAATTCCTTTTTTTGCTTTATTTATTCCCATATCGGTTGGGGAAGCATAGGAATGCATTGGGTTGGAAGGTTTTGCTATTTTTAAAATAATTTTTTTCAATACTGGAAAGCTTTCTACATCCCTATTATAATTTACTGCAATTTTGCCATAAGCTTTTTTGTGGAATGGGTCAATCATGTTGTAGTCCATTATGTCTGCAGTTGCTGCTTCATAAGCTAAATTAACTTCGTGGTTTAGTGGCAGATTCCATATTGGGAATGTTTCAAACTTTGCGTATCCTGAATTTAATCCTTGCTTATCTTCTTTATAGATTTGTGATAAGCATAAAAACATTTTTCCTGAATTTGCCCCAGCGCCAGTAACTATCACTATATTGCTTTTAGCTGGGATGTGTTCTTGAGCCATAAAGCCTTTTTTTCCAAATGTTTCTTTCATATTGTGGGGGTATCCTTTGATTTCTTTTGTAAAAAACAATTTTTTCCCAATTTTAGAAAGTTTCTTTCCAAATTCAATTACTTTTTTTTCTCCCTTAAACCTAGTAGCGACTATCCCTAAAACTTTTATTCCATTTTTTTCCATTAAGGAGGTTTCTTTTATTGCTAATTCGTCCAGGGTTAAACCAGTGTTACTCCACTTAACCCCTTCTTCTAGTTTTGCAGAACTAATGCAATAAAGTAGTTCAACTTTTTTCCCTAATTCTTGTATTATTCTTATTTTGTTTAATGGGTCATAGCCTGGAAGAACTCTTTGTGCATGTCCGTCATAAGTAAGCCTTCCCCCAATTTCTAAGTAAATCCTGTCAAATTTCTTTGCCCTTTCTTTTATTGCTTTTATTTGTTCTTTAACGTATTTTTCATTATCGAAACCAACTTCGTTTCCGGCTTTAAATTTTGGTTTAACTTTAAAACGAGTTTCTTTTTTAACCAATGAATCCACCGCTAGAATTATGATTATTCAATTAATAAATTATTTGCTTTAATATTATTTTATGCCAATAAAGCAGATTGATGTAATTGTTTTTCCTTTTTATTTAAATGGTTATGAGTTAGCTACTCCTGTTGGTGAGAGGAAATTTAGGCAGTGGATGATTAACCTTAATAGTGCTTTAAAAAGCAGAGACACTGCTTTTGTGATTATTCATCATGACGAACAACAAATAAAGAATATGCGACCAGCAGTTAGGGAAAAGTTTATTGAGTTTCAAAAAATCGTTAAGCGATTGAGAGAAAAGCACTTGGCGGTTGCTGTTGATAAAAATAAGAGTTATTTGGCAGGAGCTGCGGCTTTTAAAGATTTTTCGACATATGGTTTTGAAAAAAGTGTTTTAATTCGTTATTATGGTCAGCATGTTGGGACCCGAGCAGGTGAAACGGCTCATCTAAAATTATGTGTTGAAGATACGGGTGCATCAATTTCGAAGAATATTGGTGAAAAATTGAAACTGGGGGGGGTTAATTCTGTTTGCAAGCAGTCTAGCGGGTTATCAATAAAAAATTATTCCTTTTATTTGGAAACTGTTTCTGGCGGAAGGTTATTTTACCCAACATATGGAAATTTCTTAAGAATGTTATCTGAAGGAAAAAGGCCGGGCGATCCGAGTCTTTTTTCAATCCGCCCAAAGAGGCCTTATTTGAAGCCGCCAAAACCAAGGAAATAAGTTTGCTTTGGATTTGGGTGCATCAAATTTAAGTATTACTAAATTAACTTAATTTTTTTATAGTTTTTTTCTTTTCAGCATTAGTGAGTTTGTTACTACTGATACTGAGCTTAGTGCCATTGCTCCGCCGGCAATTATTGGGGAGAGAAGGATTCCATAAGGCAAGTATAAAACGCCTGCAGCGATTGGTATTCCTATTACGTTGTATACTAATGCCCAAAACATGTTTTGTTTTATTTTTTTAATAGTGATTTTTGATAGTTTGATTGCTTTGCCCACATCAACTAAATTGTTTTGCATTAGTACAATGTTTCCGCTTTCCATTGCTACATCCGTTCCGCTTCCCATTGCTATTCCAATATCTGCTTGTGCTAGTGCCGGGGAGTCGTTTATTCCGTCTCCGACCATAGCTACT
>CAZIPK010000019.1:0-10708 GCA_964541135.1 uncultured archaeon
GCCCGCATCAGTAGTAAATACTTCAGAAGTTGAGGGAATATCAAAGAAATTGCCCAAAATCAAGGCATAATTAGCATTATTGTTTAAATATGCTTTCTTTATTTCGCCCCTTATCTTTTGTGCAGTAGGCAAAACGCTTATCCCAAATGAGTTTCCAATCGGCGTTTTTTTAACAACTGTTGCAATAAACTTTGGCTGTGGAATTTCACTAATCCAAAGACCAAAATCATTAACAGCAAGGACAGAAGAATTTTTTCGGATTACCCTAATTTCTCTGTCAACAAAACCAGTGCTTATGCCTCCAGCACCCTGATTAATTATGAACGGAACATAATTTCCTTTTGATATTTCCTTTACGGATATTCTTACATCCCCCTCATTTAAAGTTTGGAAAATATCAAGATTAACCTCTTTAACTAAAATATTCTTCAGTTCATCATCAAACAAATTCTTAGGCAAGCCGTAATACTCAATCTCATACTTGGGCTGATTAAGTTCCAAAAGTTGGAAATTATTTATTACATTATTATCGGTTGAAAAATACTCCGGTCGAGAACGACTGGATGAGCGCATTATTTTTTGAATCATAAGGTCATTCTTAGGGTACCTGTAACTCACCATGCTTAACGTATTAAACCCGACGAGTGCAAAGTTATATTCCAAAACATATTGCCCAACTGAACCATCAGGCTTTACTTCATTAGCATCAATTTTTAACACAGGGTTATCTTGAGAGACAATGTATTCTGTGCTCTTTGTTTTATCACTCCAGTCAGTAACCCTAAATTTTGCAGACCACTTGCTTGTCTTCTTCCAGCTAATTTCCCCAACCAAACCAAAAAACAAGTTATTCATTACTGATTTCGAATTTCCCCCATCATTTGAATAACTATATTCTTGGTGCTCAACGCCCAAATCATGCCCGGGCAATTTTTTCACTGAAACCATGTAAAAAGGCAGCAAAAAATTTTTCATAAGGTTTTTTTCTCCCTCCGTGCTGTTGGGATTCACATCATCCTTGACTTCAACCTCAACTTCAGGACTTATGTAAATCCCCTCAACTTCAACGCCGCTCAAATTAACATCACTAACTTTGATTCTGACAAACTTTTTTGGGTCAATTTTTGAATCCCTGTAAAAAACCTTGACCAGCATGTTTTTGTCGCCAATTGAAATGTCCCTAAACTCTATTCCCCTGTCAAATTTTCCTGCAAATTTTTCAGGATTATAAGAAATTTGCCCTGTTTGAAGATTTATTGGGTAAATAACATCATTAACCGAGACTTCTGCAAATCGCCTTAAAGTGTTTAATGAATTAAAAGTATATTCTCCAGTAGGGTATTTTGAAACCGGCGAATTAAGCCCAAGCGAAACATAGTCGCTTTTTTCTTCTATTTCGCTTGAATACTTTTTTGAATAATAAAGAATTGTTTTTGCCCCGTAATCTTCAACAGAGTACTCGTGATTTAAATAGACAGAAATCCTGTTTGACCTTGATAGCAATGAAATAATATCTGCGCCATATCCCGCCTGATAAAACAATATTTCTTTTCCATCAGCATAAAACTTTTTAGAATGATACTCAAACTTTTTTCCGTTATCCCCAATTTTAGCCAAAGGTAAATTAAGCGGAGCAAACTGGTGTTTGAAAGAATTTATGTCATAAACATCAAAAATAGGGGCGTTATTTTGGTCATAATAAAAAGTAATCGCTTTATTTTCAATAAAAAAATAATTCTCAAAAAAACCAACTAACTCGCCCCAATAATCCAATTCATTTCCCACCACAAAGAAAATCTCATTATTTTTTAAAATTTTGAGCTGATTGTTGTCAAAAGAATAACCATAATCCCCAAACAAGTCATTTTTTCCCGGCAAAACTTTATTCCCCATCTTGCCGCCAATTAGGCTAATCTTGAAGGAGTCCATTTCAGCATTGACTCCCTCCCGCGAATAATTTAAATGATCAAAATTAGCAATAATTAAATTAACAACTTGCTTGTTTTGATCGGCGCCAGAATTAACAACATTAATATAGTAATACGCCCGCGAATCAAATTTTTTTTCAAAATTTTCTAAATCAAAAATAGACTGAAACTTAGCTACTTTTGAATAGCTTACTCCTGCACGCGGACCATCACTCTTTGAAAACTTTATTGAAGAATCATCAAATCCAAAAAATTTTCCGGATTGACTATTAAAATCAACTAAAACTTCCAAAACCTTTCTTGCTTTTGAAAAGTAGTTATCCATCCCCGCAGGATAAACAATTAAACTCACTTTTCTTAGAAAATCTTCCCCCTCCTGCCCCAAATCATCTTCATCCAGCTTTACTTCACTGACTATTTTTAAATAACTGTCAGAATCAGGGGCTTTTAAAACTTTTTTAAATCCCGCAACTGTTTCATAGCCCCATAGTGAGTTGTCGCCATAAGAAATATTCCCGCCGTCATCCCCTAATTCAATATTAAATCCACCAAATCCCAATTTCTTTCTTTCATTTTTCTTTATTTCCACGCTTTTTGACCTTGATTTTGATTTTATTTCATTAATAGAATCATTATCAAGATTAAAAATTTCTAAAACTGCTTTTCCATCCCTAATTCCATTAAACTTATAAAAAGTAAATTCATCATCAAAATAATAATTAAAAAACGGTTCCATTTCGTTATAACTATCACTTTCAAAAAATATTTGAGGCCAATCTGAAATAACTAACTCATAATTTTCATCATTAAAAAGCCTAAAGTTAAGGTCAAAAGAAAGGCTTTTTTCAAAATACTTCCCGTATAAATTATTATCAACTTTAATTGATTCCCAGCCATGCTCATTAGCAACCAAGTCCCCAACTTTTTCAGAACCAAGATTCTTTAATGAAACAACCACCCCTGGTTTTATTGCATGAATCTGCAAGTCAGTGACTCCAAAACTTGTTAAAAAGCCTTTTGCAACTATGGAGCCAAATAAAGACTCTTCCTTTTCTGGAATAAAATCTGAACTTGCGCTCACTTTTAATAAGCAGGGAACAAATTCAGCCACCCCAAAATTTACCCATTCATTTATTACAGCTTCACTTTCTTCAAAAGTTAAACCTGAGTTAATCATCAGGGAAATTAAATCCTCTTTTTGCCTGCCAATTAAATCAAGCTTGTCATTAATTCCTGAAAAAATAATTTGCTCCCCGAGTTTTGCAGCGTTATCAGAAAAAGCATTTTCTGAATAATATTCGAGCTTCTTAAAATAGTAAGGCTTAAAAATCAGGACTTCTTTTAATGAAGCTAAAGCGTTTGCGCCAAAAGACGGGCTTTTTGTCAAATCAATTTCAAAAGAAGACGGCTTTTCATTAAAAAAACACCACGGCTCCAAAGTATAATTATCTTTTTTGTTTTGATTAAGAAAAACATTCACTATTTTGGGGCTCCCCAATAAATGTGGGGAAATAAACTCAAAATCATCATACTTCACTAGAACAGTAATATCATTTTCAATTATTTCCCCGTCTTTCTTTTTAACAACCAGAACATATTTTCCTTCCTCTTCCACTGAAGCATACTCTTGGCCAAGTCTTTTTCCTGACCAATAATAATGCGAATTAACATCCCCCGCATTATCATTTGGCTCGCCATTTTTAAAAGCTTCCAAATCGTACAACTCTTTTCCATCCCTTGTCACAATAACTCTTACTTCCTCGCTTTTGTAAGGCACAACCAGCTTAACAACTGACCCCTCAACAAAAGGATTCACTACAGCATTATCAAAAACCACTTTTTCCTCACCCAATGAGCCATAAAACAAAACAACTTGCGATCTGGTTTTTCTTATCGCACCAATTATTTCATTTGCTTTGGAACCGCTAAAATGCAAAACTCCTTCTTCCTTTTCCCCCCTGCTAAGATTTGCTTGCTTTAAATTATCAGCAAATGCCTGCATCACTCTTTTTGATTCATTAACTTCATACTGCCTTTTGGTTTCCTTTGCTAATAACTTGATTTCATCAAAAACCGCTTTTTTTTCAGACTCGCTTAAATTAGAATAATCCAAAAAAGGCAGGGCAAAAACAATCGTGCTTTTAGCACTATCCCCAATTTTTGAGTAAAAAGAAAATTCGCTTAAAGCTTCATTAGAAGGGGTTAGCAATAAAATAGGGTCATTATCCACTAAAGTTTCAATAAAATTTCCTTGAACAACAAAATCTGTGGTACTTTGAGAAATTTCTTTTGGAATTAAAATAAAAAAAACCTGCTTGTTTGAAGAGTTTATAGAATACTTTTCAACACGTTTATTCTCAAGCTGATTTAGATTAATGCTTTTTGCTAATTCAAAATTACCATAGGAAATATTTTGATTAACTAAATTAGGGGCGGCAGGAGTAAAAAACCACACAATAAATAGAACTAAAATAACTGCAATTAACAAAAAAGCTAAAACAAGTTTATAACTGGCTTTGGGCATATAAAATAAAACGCTTAGCAATTATTTAAGCTTATTTCCGAAAGCATCATTTTAAATTAAATAACTTTTTAAATCAGCAAAAAATTAATTTATTTAACATAAAACTTTCATATTATTTAACATAATGCTCATATTTATACTAATAGAATAAAAAATTCCAATAAATACTTGAAAAAGCAACTCTTTTGGCTTGCACAGAACTGGTTTTAAAATATGAAAGCAATAAAAACTAAACGGATCAAATAAGTAATGTTGGCACTTATGAAAAAAGAAAATTTGAAATTGAAAAACACTATTAATTTCTTAAAAAGAAAAAATAAAGTCCTGCTCTTAGCCACTTCAAGCCGCTGGTTGGAGGAAAAAGAAAAAGCGAAAAGCACCCGGCTTGCAGAAAAAATTAAAGCCAAGCTTGAAGTAGAAGGAAAACAGGTTGTTTGCCTTGATGTTTCGCGCATGAATATTTATCCTTGCGAGGGAAATGTTTCTTCACCAGAAGGCAATAACTGCGGGGTAAAAGAATCTGCCTTGGGCGGAAAAGAACAAAACCCAAGCGGGCACCACCGCTGCTGGGCGAGCATAAACAACCCTTATGACGAATTATGGAAAATAACAAAACCATTATTTGAATCAGATGCAGTAGTTTTCTTCACGTCTGTACGCTGGGGGCAAACCAACTCCATTTACCAAAAACTAATTGAAAGACTTACCTGGATTGAAAACCGGCACACCACGCTTGGGGAAGAAAATATTGTGAAAAACATTGACGCGGGTATTATTGTAATCGGGCAGAACTGGATGGGAAAAGAAGTTTTAGAAAATCAAAAAAAAGTCCTTGGCTTTTTCGGATTCAAAACACCAAAAGAACTCTCTTGGAACTGGCAATACACTAAAAACTATAAAGATGAAACAGAAAAAGCATATAAAAAAGGAAATGAAGAATTTACTAAAATATTCTTAAAATAATTTAAAACAAAAATAAAAAAATTAATAATTTAAGACCTGACAGAAAAATCATGTAAAAAAAACTTTATTTTTTTATCCACTTTTCCCGCTTCCCTGTTTTTAAATAATTATCCAGTATCTCAAGCTCCTGGTAAATCCCTTCAATTAAGTCATAATTTTTTGCTTCTTCTAAAGAAACCCAAGCATATTCTGTTAAAGCAGGGCATAACTTTACTTCCCCGCCGGAGTAATTCCCATACAAGCTAATTATTAAGCAGGGAAAGAAATCAATTGGGCGTACATAAGAAAGGCTAGTAACATAATCTAAGTCCTTGACATTTAGACCAACTTCTTCCATTACTTCCCTTTCAACCAAATCCTCTAAAATATTATACCACTGTGTCCCCGCGTCAGGTTCTCTAAAAACATACTCTTTAGCGCTAAGTTTTCCCCCAGGCACAGTCCAACGGCTAGGAAAAGCCTTCTCCCAATTGGCACGCTTTGCAATCAAATATTTACCATCTTTTACAATAATCGCTGTCGCAGTAATAAAATGCCTCTTTTCATCTCCCAAAACAATTTTTCCATAAGAACTATTCTCAAAAACCACTTTCTCTTCTGCCACTCGACAACACCCCTTTGCCAAAATAATTCTTTCACCCTAATTTAAAAAGACTTGCTCAATAAATATTGAGTAATAAAAAGATCCAAAAATAAGAAGCAACTGAAAATAAATTGACTGATTAATTAATTGGGGAATTATAAGATGAAAAAAGGAAATGAAAATAAAATATTCAAGCAATTTATTTACAACCAAACTCTTTCCTTCTCAGAACTATTCAAAAAAACAAAAATTCCTTCAAACCTTCTAGCTTACTTTTTAAAACAACTCACAAAAAAAGAGCTTCTCAAAAAAAACATTCATGGAAAATATGAATTAACCTCAAAAGGCGAAAAACTAATACCATTCTACACTGAAACAGAATCACTCACCCCATTAGTTGTTATCTTGCTTTTAATAAAAGAAAAAAATCGAGTTTTGCTGATAAAAAGGGAAAAACGTCCATACAAAGAATTATTCAGCCTGGTTTCTGGGAGAATATTCTTGGAAGAAAGCATCAATTCCGCTGCAAAAAGAATATGCAAACAAAAACTTGGCTCAGAGTGCAACGTTGATTGCATAAATTCAGTGGTTCATGAAAGACTCATTGACAAAGAAATCAAACACGCATTCGTATTTTTTGTGGTTAGCGTTAAATTAACCAGCCAACCAAATCCCCGCCCAGAAATAAAATGGTTTGATATTAATAGAATACCAAAAAAAAGAACAATTGCCTCTGATTACTGGGTAATAAAAAACAAATCCAATTCAAAAACAGAAGTCGTGGAAGAAGTGCTTGAAAAGAACGGGAAAAAAATTAAGCTGATTTAAAGAAACTTTTTGGCCAAAAACCAAACCCTTAATTTAAGCTACTTAGTTTAAAAAAATAGTTATGCACGGGAACGGATTCGAACCGTTGAACGCACTAAGCGGCAGGGTCCTAAACCCTGAGGGTTTGACCACTCCCCAACCCGTGCAATAATAAAAGAATTGACAAGGATGGTTTAAAAACATCACTAAAATAAAAAAAACTGCCTTCAGTTTAATAAATTGCTTATTTGAACCAATAAAAGGCTTAGTTAGAATTAAATACTAATAAATTGTATTGGTTTTGGTGGTTTGTTTGTTTGGATTATTCTCAAAAGGAAACATGGATATAAAGCTTGACAAAGCGAGTTTCTCCGCAGGGGAATCAATAATCGGAACAGTTACAATGCAATTAAAAAAACCCATAAAATCAAGAGGAGTTGTAATAAGCATTATTGGGGAAAGAAAAGTAACGAGAATGGCTGGAAACGGACTTGAATCAAGAGTTGAACAAGTTTTTAACTTCGATACTAATCTTGATGGAGAAAAAGAATATATCACCCAGCCTTACGAATACAAGTTCGAATTAAAAGCACCCCAACAAAACCAAGCAAAAGCACCAGAAGGTGCACTAGGCGCAGTAGTTAATGCGGCAAGCTTTTTAACCGTTGGCTCAGCAGGACCAATAAGCTGGTACTTAATTGCAAAACTTGATGTGCCAAAAGGATTCGACTTGTCAAAAAAAGTAAAAATAATGATTGCTTAATAAATTTCCAGTAATCCAAAAACAATTCAAATTCATAAATATGCTACAAATAATTTTCAAAAATTTTTTATCTTAATTAATTTTATTTGCTTAAAGCAACACTAACAAAAGCATTAAATATTCGTTAAGCGCTAATTAAAGCGGTGGTTGGGGATGAGTTTATCTAAGTTAGAGGGGGATCTTTTCAAGGCAAAAGAAGAGATGAGCAAGATTAAGCAGGCAAATAATAGTTTTGAAAAAGTTTTGCAGGAAATGAGCATCCTAAAAAGTCGAAGCGTTGCTAACCCACAAACAAAAGAACAAATAACTCACGAATTAATGAATAAAGAAATAATTGACTTATTTTCAAGCATTGAAACTGATTTTGAAGAATTAAGACAAAAAATGAATCAGCAAAGCGTGGAAAAAGAACAAATAGTTGATTTCTTCGAGTCAATCAGGACAAAAAAAGCATTTACTTTTAGCGAAACAGAGAAAGTAATTTCTTTCTTAGAAAAATCTTTTGAAGTTCTTGACGCCAGCCACATATCAGTAAGGCCAGAATTCATTGGATTAATTGACTTAAACTCATTAGCCATTGAGATGAGCTTAATGCGAAACAATACAGGAGTAATTGTTGAAAGAGAAAGATTCTCTGAATTCATTGCAGCCTTATTGGCAAAAAAAATGTTTCACAATATTATCTTTGAAACCGACAAAGCAAAACTCGCCCTAAAGGATTCAAAAGAAATAATTGCAGAAGCAAAAAATAGACACATAAGGGAATTAAGCAGGATTGCAAGAACAAATTGAAAGCCTTCAAAGATAGAGAATGTAAAAAAAACAATCTATTGGCCTTTCTCTCTTTGCCTCAACAAAGCCAGTCCCCTAGATGCAACTTCTGAATCTGGAACTGAAACTAATTCAGGAAACATGTTTCTCCATTGCCCAGTACTTAAATTTTGGAATTTTTTTGCTGTCCCACTAACTACAAAGTTTCCCCCATTACCTGCACTTCCTTTTTGAAAAAACTTTTGCCTAAACCTCTGCGCTCCACTATGTCTTCCCACTTAAAATCCCTCCAATAAAAATCAAATTAAAAACGCGCTTGCGGTAACGCTTGAGTCCCAAGAAAAGCGCGGACGAGTTTTAATCATCCAAACCCTTTCAGTATTATCATCAATCACTAAAGCAAAACCTTTTTGTCTAGGCATTTCAGCGTAAAGCTTATCCAAATCAGTGTGCATGTAAGTTGGCCTCAAGGCGCCTACTGCGGCAATATCTGGTTGGGAAGTCATTCTATGTGAAATAAATAAATCACACTGGCTTATTGCATCAGGATGAATTTTTTCAGGGCGTTGAGTAGCCAAAATTAATCCCAACCCAGGCTGGCGCCCCACTCTAACCCATTCAAGCAAAATAGGCAAAGCAATGTTCTCTTCGTCCCTAGGCATGAACATGTGCGCTTCGTCAATAAGCATCCAAACCAAAGGCATTTTGCTTGAACGCTTACCCTCCTTAACCAATTTTATTTCCTCCTCTTTTCTATAAAGCATTCTTTGTTCAAAAATCTTTTTACCCACCAACGCAACCACAACATCTTTTACTCCTTCAGCTCCAAGAGTCTGGCGGTAAGATGACACATCAATAACAGTAATCATGCCAGGCGTTGCAAGTTCAGAAATTTTTGTTCCTTCTTTCTCTATTAATCCCCATGATTTAACCATCTGCATCCTGCTCAAAAGTGCTTGGCGGGTGTTAACTGGAGATTCTTCATCATTCTTTATTGCTGAAATAATATCATCAATCCCAAAATAAGTCCCAATTTTTTCTTTAACTTTTTGAACCGCTCTTGAAATTAAAACCCCTTCAGCGTCCCTCCAACTTAATTTAAATAAAGCCATCCACTCTGTCTCTTCAAGCTCAGCGCATTTTAAAGTAAATGCTCCGTCAATTGGCAAACCTTTTTCCTGGTAAAACGCTAATTGCCCTTTTGGAACCAAAACCTTAACATCAGTTTTTTGCGCAGTCAAATCCCACTCACTCAATTCAGAAGTGTTTCCTGCAGGGAGCTTTAATCCCCAAAAGATACCCACAGTATCAATCGTAATTGCCGCAATCCTATTTTTTACTGTCGGGTCTAGCCTAGCCATTTCTTCCATCAAAACCGCTAACGTATAGCTCTTGCCCCCGCCCCTCTTGCCACAAATAAGCATTAAGTGCGGCTTTGAAACATCAACCAGAACTTTTCTTCCAAGCACGGGCTTCTCACCGCTAGACATAACCACTTTACCCAAATACGCGCAGCCTTGGGAACCATATTTATCCAAATCAGCCAAATCCCTTCCAAGTACAGCTGGCTCTTTGGTAAAATTATCATCCATAAAAGAAGAACGCAAAAGGAGTATATAATTATTACTTGCCCGCTTAAAAATTTAAAAAAAATAAAATGAATAATTTAAAACTTGATAAAAATTTTCAAGAATAAAGAAAAAAATCCACTCAGTGCTACCGTAGGTAGCACATAGTGTGTATTGGGGCGCACGACCGTAACCGTGCAGGCAAAGGAGGAGGCCACTATTATTGCGAAGCGGGGGAAGAACTCATGCTTGGGTTTGGGGTTGGGCGCATGAATAAGACTTTCTTTCCCTGCCTCACGCTAATTAAGTGGCCTTCTCTTGCTAGTTTGTTCAAACGCTGGCTCGCAGCGTTTGCATTTCTATAGGAAAGCCTCAACTTTATCTCCTGGGCTGAAACCATTCCAGCATCATTAATGAGTTGCATTATGTGCTGGTCGGGTTCAGAAAGGATTCTGTGTTGAGCTGTGTTGGGGTTATTGGAGTTTTTTAGCAACAATTCCTCAATTTTAGCGAATTTTTGTTCCAGCCTTGCAAGAATTTTGTTAGTTTCTTCTCTTTCTTTGGTGAGCTTGTAAAACAAGGCAGCAATGAATGCCGGATTTGAGGATTCTTTTAATACTTCCTGCATATCAATGCTTAAGTCGCTGAATTCCGGAGCAATACGCTTAACCGCGTTAAGTTCGTTCAACAACTTCTTTGCATCGTATGAAGAATCATGATTAGTCATGTACTATCATGATAGTATCATGACCTATATATACCTATCGGCTTTGGAAAAACAATCCTTCTTCTAAAAAAAAA
>CAZIPK010000020.1:0-10703 GCA_964541135.1 uncultured archaeon
ACCTTGTATGGAAACAGCTAAATCCCTAGAATGAACATTATATCGGGATAAGACATTTAGGGCTTTTTGGGGCAATTATTTTCTTCATTGAATAAATTTAGTTTTAAAAAAAAGAGTTGAAGGGGAATTTCCCCTTCAAGTATTAGTTTTATTTTATGCCGCAACATCAATGTTGAGTCTTTTCTTTAGTTCTCTGTATCTGTTTCTAATTGTTACTTCTGTTACGCCTGCAACATTTGCTACTTCTTTTTGTGTTCTTCTCTCGCCTTTGAGTAATCCTGCGATGTATACTGCTGCGGCTGCTACTCCTGTTGGGCCTCTTCCTGAGATTAATCCTTTTTTGATTGCTTCTTCTAATATTCTTCGGCCTTCTTCTTGTACTTCTCCGCTTAAGTTTAGTTCGCTAGCGAATCTTGGAATGTAGTGGATTGGGTTAATTAGTGGTACTCCTAAATTTAGTTCTCTTACTAAAAACCTATAAGTTCTTCCAATTTCTTTTTTAGTTAATCCGCTTGCTTCAGCCATTTCGTTTAAAGTTCTTGGAACATGGTATGTTCTGCACACAGTGTATAGTACTGCTGCAACAACAGCTTCAATTAATCTTCCTCTAATTAGGCCTTTTTTTACGGTTTTTCTGTAAAGTAGTGCTGCTGCTTCAACTAAAGTGTCTGGGATGTTTAAGTATGATGCTACTCTTCGCATTTCGGTTAGTGCAATTGAGAGGTTTCTTTGCATAGAGCTACTAACGCTAGCCCTTTTGTGCCATTTAATTAATCGGTACATTTGGGCTCTTCCCTTGCTTGAAAGCTTATTTCCCCTTAAATCAGTTCCTCGTCTATCAATCATTGTTACGAGTCCTTTGTTTAGTTTAACATACTTCATGGGGCTGCCGCCTCTTGAAGCATCATCAGAATCTTCAAAGCTTCTCCATTCTTTTCCAGTATCAATCATTTCTTCTTCAGATACAATTAATCCGCAGTTCATGCACACTGCTTCCCCTTTAGTGTGATCCACTCTAATCTTTTCGCTACCGCATTCAGGGCATTTAGTTACCAAAACAATCACCTTTTGTAAAAAGCACTCGTTACTGTTGGGAGTTTTAAATTATGTGTATAGAAACAGCTCAACCAGTGCTTAACTATAAAAACCTTTGATAAGCATCTTTATAAATGTTCTGGAGTGATTTTGGGTATTTAAAGGGGTTAATAAAATAAACCAAATAAGCAATTTAAATTACTTTAAACAATTTTTGGCGGGTTTATTTAAAAGTCTTTTAGTTGGGCGTATTTTTATGGGTTTTATTCAGCAAGCGTAGCGTTTACTACGCCGTCTTGGCCCGGCCTGTTTTTTACTATTGCCAATTTTTCATTGCCATCAATTTTTATTCTAATAAGTGCGCCTTTTGTTGAAATATTTGCTCTTCCAAATAATCTATTGGCATTATTTTCTTTTACTGCGATTATTTCTGCTTTAATGGTTTTTCCCTTTCCATCGCTCACGTTAGCATGTTTTAGTGTTAAAGCCCTGGTTTTTTTAGTATTGCCAAGCCCTTTCTTTGACTCAACCTTGTCTTTTTCAACAGTGGAATCGGTTTTTGTTAATGCTGCAACTCCTCCCCTTGAAGAAAGAAGTTTTGTTCTGGCATTAATTGTATTCCTCTTTCCGCCTGAAGGCTTTTTATTATCCTTAATATGCCACTCAACCATTAAACTCACCAATTGCTAAGAAAATTCATTATAGGGCAGGTTTTTAAATGTTGTTTTGGCGTTTCTAAAAGAAATTTTTATATTGGTTAAAGAGGGTATTTTTTCTACATATTATATAAAAAGCAGTAAAAGTGATGGCATGTCAAAAGTGGATTCTTTTTTTCAAAAAATTGTTTCTTCAAGAAGCGCCCAGGCATTAATACTTTCAAATTTGCTTGTTTTACTTTTTGCAGTGCTTTCAAATCTTGGGGCGGTTCATGTCTTGCTGATTTATTGGATTGAAGCAATTATAATGGTTTTTTTTGCGGAATTGAGAATTATTTATTCAAAACTATTTTATGGATATAAAAAATATAGTTATTTAAGTGTTTTTTTAAGTTTTTTAATCTTTTCAGGGATTTATTTATTTTATTTGCCTTTTATAGTAATTCTAAGTGTGCCTATGGGCGTTACGATTAAATATGGGGATATTTTTTCAACTATTTTTCCAGAATCAAATTTAATTTATTATTTCATTTTTTCTTGCGTGATGCTTTTTTTGAGTCATTTGTTTTCATTTAAAATTAATTTAACTAAGGATGTTAAAGCGATGGAATCGGATTATTGGAAAAAAATAACTGGGCGAGTTTTAATGTTTCATGTTTCTATAGTTTTAGGAATATTTTTAGGTGTTTTATTAGGTTCTCTTGGAATTGGAGTGGTTTTGTTATTCGTGTTTTTTAAAACCGCCTATGATTTATACTCTCATTTAAGTTATCATGGCAAATAAATAGCTGATTATTTGATTTTAGTTATTTCGCCGCAAATATGATGCCTTCCTTGTTTTCTTAATTAACAAGATTTTTTAGTTATAAAAGTTTTTCGAATTCTTCTTTTTTCATTTTCAAGTCTTCCTTAATTATTTTTGTAAGCAACCCTATTTGTATTTCGTCATGTAGTGGGATTACGGTTGTTCTTCCGTCAGGGTGTTCTAAAAATAAGTGCGAGCCTTTTTGCCTTATTTCAACAAAACCCATTCGTTTCAATATTGTTATTAAAATCCTAGTTTTAATTGCTTTTGACATAATTTTAATTATGCGTGAACATTTACCTTCTCGATTCCAATGAATTTTGTTGTTTCTTTTTGTTTGTTTTGTAATTTGACTTCGAGGCAAAGTTCGATTGCTTCTTTTATGTTTTTTAGCGCTTCATTTTTTGTTTTTCCTTGAGTGTGGCATCCAGGGAGCGCTGGTACACTTGCAATAAACCATCCGTTAGAGTCTTTTTCTAAAATTACATCAAAATCCATGTAGTTCACATTTATTCACCAGCTCAAACTTAATATAAAATTAATTATTGAGTTGCATTTGCTTTAGTATATAAAATAATAGTTTAGTTACGTCAATTAGTGAAACTATATTTTTTAATAAAATCTTATTCATCAACTGGTACTTCATCAATAATTATTTCACCATCGTCATTATTTTCGTCCAGGGTTTTATTAGTAGGTTTATTTTCCAGCTCATTTAACTCATTATTTTTTTCTTCTACTTCGTTGTCATCTCCTTGTCCTTCTTCACCCAAAATCACTCCTTTTTTCTCGTCATATTTCTCTGTTAGTACTTTTTTGATTAGCTTTGCTTTTTTCTTTCCAAGTCCTTCTACTTCTTGGAGCTCTTTTTCAGTGGCGTTTGCAATTTTATCAATTGAACCGAATTTTTCAAGCAAGCTTTTGGCTAAGAGTGGACCTACCATCGGGAGGCCTTCTACAATGAAGCGTTGTTGTTCGGTTAGTGTGAGCCCTTTTCTTCCAACACGCAGGCGCACTTCTTTGTCTTGGTCCAATTGTTCTCTTTTAGCAATAACATACAAGTATTCAGCGGTTTCCAAAGGAGTTTTAGTGTTAATTATTGGTACTTGGTAATCAAGTGCAATGCTTGTAAGTGCTCCCATAATTGAGTTTTTGTGAATATTTCTTAGAGTAAATAATTCAGCAGTATTCCCTTCAATAATTATTAATGGTTTTGAGTAGTTGTGCCTTAGGTTTTGTATTTGAGAGAAAAGCCGGCCGTCAATCATGGAGTTTAAAAAATCTTCGACTGTTTTTCTTTCCACGCACACATCCTTGCTTAAAACATAATCTCCTATCTCTAGCGGCTTCATTATTATTTTTACTCCTTCTTTTTCAAATAGTTCTTTATTCACATTTGATGCTTGTTCTCTTGAGTCAACGAAAATTATTATTTGGTTTGATTTTTTCTCATCATCAAAAGTTTTTAGGAGTGTTTGTTCTTGCAAAATCAAATCCTCGTTTTTTTTCATTGAGTGAAGTGTTTCCTTCATTTTTTTTTCTTTATGCCGTGAAGTCCAGTAAAATGCCTCATCCCGTGTATTTTTTGCCATTAAAATAATTGCTTTTCCTTTTCCAAATCTCCCTGTTCTTCCTCTTCTTTGAATTGTTCTTATATCACTTGGCACGGGTTCAAAAAAAACCACTAACTCAACTGACGGGATGTCAAGCCCTTCCTCCGCGACACTGGAACACACAAGCACATTGTGCGTACCGTCTTTTAGTTCTTCCAAAACTCCTTGCTGGAGTTTTTGGCTCATCCCTTTTTCATCCCCTTTTGTTGCCTGCCCGATGAATTTAGTTGCCTTGATTGGATTGTCACCGTTTTTGAGGAGTTCATCATTGTTATTTTGCAAAAATTCAACAACTTCTTTAATGGAATCCCGGTAATGGTTAAATACCAGTATTTTGCTTTCTGGCTGTTCTCTTAATTGTCTTAAAACAATTTTTTTTAATTCAGCGTATTTTGGGTGTTGGACATTTTGTTCAAATAATTTTTTGGTTAACTGGATTGCTTGTTTTATTTCATCATCAGCTACTATTGCTCTTGCAGCTTTGCTTTTTCCTCTGTGTGCTTCTTCTTCTAATTTTTCAAAATAATTTTTTAACGCACCTATTCCTTGTGTTTCAATAAGCTCTTCAGCATGGGACACTTTTAGCATTGCAGCGCACTTGCTAGCGGCAAAGTACAAGCTTGGTTGTGTTCTGCCGTGGGAGATTAATCTTTTTCTTATGTTTGATTGCATTTCAAGGAGGCGGAATTTGTTGTAGTACTTTTTGTTTTCTGTTATTGCGAATCCCAGGTTTTTTAGTGTTTTTAATTGTGATTTTTGAAATTCTTCTAAATAGTTTTTTATTTTTAAAAACTCTTGAGGCAAATCAACTTTCACCCAATCAATTTCAATTTCATTCACATAATCCTTTACATCCATGTCGGTTGTTTCCTTTATTTCAATGTTTTTTATTGCCAGATTTCTGCACACATCTTGAATGTGCTCTTCTTCGCTTCCAGGGGAAGCGGTCAGGGCGAGGACTAGTGCTTCTGGGTTTTGTTTTTGAAATTGCAAGTTGACAAAAACATAAGCATAGTCTCCAACTGCTCGGTGCGCTTCATCGTAAATCACTAGACCAAAATCTTTAAGATTAATTTTTCCGTTTAATAAGTCGTTTTCAATTGTCTGGGGCGTTGCGTTAATTATTTTTTTTTCTTTGTATAATTTTTCCCTTTCCTTTATTCCGGTTGTTCCTGTAATTGAAACTATTTCATTTTCATCAAAGTTTAAGAATTTTTTGAAGCTTTTTTCATGCTGCACTACAAGAGGTTTTGTCGGGGCAAGGAAGAGGGCTTTTTTTTGAGGGGTTTTTTCCAAGACATAAGCGGCAAGCATTACGGCCACAATTGTTTTTCCCAGTGCTGTTGGGGCAACAACAAGGCTGTTTCCTTTTTCTATGATTCTTGAAACAAGCACTTCTTGATAAAGCCTGGCCTCAATGGTTTCGGGCTTGACTAATTTGTGAGTAACAAAAGCCATACAAAAGAAATAATGCAAAGTGGTTTTTAAATACTCTTCATGCTTTTTGCCGGAGTTAAATGCTTGCCAGGTTTTAAATCGATTCTTGACGAAATCTTGCCAAATTTTCTAAAGACAAATAATGCTTTTTTTTAATGAAAAAAGCGGTTTTACATTGATACTAATATTTGGCTGGATTTTTTTGGCAAAAGAAAAGCTTTATATTAGTGAATGTGCCTTGTTTGTTCGTTAAAAGGCTTTTATTAGTTTTAAGGGCTTTATTAGCAAGAAATTTTGGAAAATAAGGGGTATTTTTGAATTTTAAGGGGTGTTTTTATGGCAGAATTACCATTAGCGGCAGTGGACAGAATTATTAGAAAAGCTACGGGAATTAGGGTCAGTGAGAGTGCGGCTAAAGAATTATCCACTTATTTAGAAGAAGAAGGGATGAGGATTGGCCAGCAAGCAGCAGTTTTCTCAAAGCACGCTGGAAGAAAAACAGTTACTGACGAAGATATACGCTTGGCGCTGAAGAAATAAATAATTAAATAATTCGCAATTACTTTGAATTCAAAATTGTTCAAAATCGCCGTGTTAAGAAAATTTGGCTGATTTTAACATTTCCTAGCGTGATAAAAACCATTGGAAAGCCTTTTAATTTTTTCATTCAATCAAATACTAACCAAGAAAGTTGATAATAAAAAAAATAAGTTAAATTAATTATAAAGTTATTAAATAGGAGAATTAAATTAGTTTTGGGGTTAGTGGGAGTAATTGTGTTGGGAAGTGTTTTTTATAAAGTTTTGGAGGGATTTTAATGTATTTTATTGGAGAGAAGATAACTGATTTTGAGGCTGATGCATTTTTTAATGAAGAAATAAAGAAAGTGAAGCTTTCTGATTATGCGGGAAAGTGGGTGGTAATGGTTTTTTATCCCGCGGATTTTACTTTCGTTTGCCCTACTGAGCTTGAGGAATTGGCGCTAAATTATGGTGAGTTTAAAAAATTGGGGGCAGAGGTTTTGAGCATTAGTACTGACACAGCGTATGTGCATAAAGCCTGGCACGATTCTTCGCCAGCAATAGCGAAAATAAAATACCCAATGGTTGCGGATCCTGCTGGGAAATTAGCAAAGTCTTTTGGAGTTTATATTGAAAATGAAGGGCTTTCGCTTAGGGGCACTTTTATTATTGACCCTGATGGGGTGTTAAAGGCTTACGAGGTTCACGATAACAGCATCGGCAGGAGTTCAAAAGAATTATTAAGAAAATTAACTGCTGCCAAGTTTGTCAGGGAACACACAGGACTAGTTTGCCCTGCGAGCTGGGAAGCGGGCAAAGAAACCCTAAAACCGGGGCTTGAGTTGGTTGGAAAAATTTAACTTTTTTTAAAAATATTTTTTTCAGAAAAAGATTTTTTTAGCATTCTTTTCTAACAAAAAGCATTAAATACTAAGAAATGCTTTTTTGGTTTAAGTGATTTATGTGGCGGTTGAAAGGGGTTATCGCAATCAATTTAGGCGGCTGATGGTTGATGCGAGAAGGATGGAAGACAAGGAAGAATTTTTGAAAAGATTGTATAAATTTAGAAAAGATATTTCCAAAGAAGGGCTAAATGAAAGAATAAAAATTGCCATGCAAATAAAAGACATAAGGGCGCTTGAAAAGATGAGGGCAGAAATAAGGGCAACCTATAGAAGCTTACGTGAGGTAAAGGCAAAAGAGGGCAATACTAAAAGAAAAACTTTGGAAGGAGCGAGTGCCGGCACTAAAATGGTTGCAAATTATTTGGCGGATTATAATAAAATCATATTAGATGCAATTAGGTTAGTGAAAGAAAAAAAGAAACTCGAAATGAATTAATCAAGTTTTTATCAAATCAAAATAGTTTATTGGAAATTATTGCGGCTTTTTTTCATTTGAAAAACTTGTTTTTTTAATCCTCTTTCATCGCTTTTTTTATCCAGTCCATTGATGCGATTATGAGTACTGCTATTGCAAGGATTAGCCCTGCTACAAATGCGAGGATTATTGGGTTGTTGGTTATTGTTGCGATCAGCACTTTTCTAATATCATTTTCGCTTATTTTTATTTTTTTGTTAAAGCTTCCTACTTTTGTCAGCCCGTCTTTTGAGTATAAGTCAATTATTATTTCATATTCTCCTGCTCCTTGTGGGGTCCATGAATCGGCAAACAATAAGCTTGCTTCATTATTTGGCTGGATTGAATTTAGGTCTTCTGTTTGATTAAAATCTATTTCGCCGGCAGTATTCCTTATTTGAAGGTGGAGCTGAAGGTCCTGCTGGTCATTGCTTTCATTCATTAGTTTCACTCTAAAACCAGAAAGCTTGTTTTCATCGTCTTTTTCCGGAGTTATTTCTGTTACACTTGCAATTGTTATTTGCAGTGGGGGCATTTCTTCCACAGTGAAATTGGTTTCTGCAGTGCTTGAATATGCGTCCTCATTATCAAGTGTCCTTACTGCTAATTTATGGGTGCCGACGGGCAGATTTCTTATTAGAGTTGAGTATGGTGGGGAGAGTTTTTCATCTATTTTTGAGCCATCTAGAATGAATTCGACTTTGATTATTGTTCCGTCTGAATCTGTTGCTGTTGCGAGGGCAGTTATCACTTCTCCAAAGTTAAATTTTTGGCCTTCTATTGGTGAAATTATGGTGGTGTTTGGGGGTGAATTTTGTGTTTGGCTAATTTTTTTAACAATAATTTTAATCTGGCTTGAAGTTGATTGAGCGCCTTCATTGTCCGTGGCAGTTGCTTTGAAGAAATAAATTCCGTTAGAAAGATTTGTAATTGTTGTTTTGTAGGGTTCTGTGGTTGATTCGCTAATCTTCTGGTTGTCTTTAAAGAATTCAACTTTGGATATTGTTCCGTCGTCATCTTTTCCAGTAGCAGTGATTTCAAAGCTTGCGGGCTCATTAAATTCGGCCCCAAATGCCAGGTTGGTAATTGAAACCTGGGGAGTATTATTTGAGGATAAATTTATTGTAATTATTTGCGAATTGGCCGTCGCTCCTTTATCGTCAGTTGCTTTTGCAAAAATCTGGTAAGTGCCTTCTTGTTCCGGCTGCCAGCTGAAATTATATGGTGAAGTAGTTTTTTCAAGTTTCTTCTCGGAATTGGCGAAAAGTTCTACTTTTGTTATTGTTCCGTCTGAATCAGAGGCGTTTGTTTGAATTAAGATTTCGGCAGGAATCTTAAAGCTTGAGTTATTTTGTGGGGCAGTGAGTTGAATTGTGGGGGCAGAGTTTGTTAAATCCACATTAATGTTTATTGGGTTTGATGTGGTGGTTGTGTTTTGGTTGTCAGTTGCTTTTGCTGTTAGTATGTAGTTTCCGCTTGTTAGGTTGGTTATATTTGTTGTATATGGCGGAGTGGTTTTTTCATCAATTTTTGAGTTGTTGAGTAAAAATTCTACTTTTGTTATTGTTCCGTCGTTGTCGGTTGCATTTGCGGTCATTGTGAATGTTGCAGGGGAGGTGAATTGGGCGTTATTTATTGGGGTAGTAATTGAAACAATTGGGGATTGATTAATGTAAAGAGTTATTGGGTTTGATGTGGTGGTTGCTCCTTTGTCGTCGGTGGCTTTTGCTGTTAGGGTGTGTGTTCCTTGGGGAATGTTATTGTACTGGTGCTGGTAAGGCAGGGTAGTTAATTCCCTGATTTTTATTGCGCCATCGTATATTTCTACTTTGGTTATTGCCCCATCGTTGTCCGTTGCATTGGCAGTAATAAGTGTGTTTGCGGGCACATTTATTATGGAGTTATTTGCGGGGCTGGTTATTGATACTGTCGGGCGCTCATTATTAATTATGGAAATATTTATTGGGTTTGATGTGGTAGTTGCTCCTTGGTTGTCAGTTGCTTTTGCTGTTAGTGTATAGTTTCCTGTAGGGGCGTTTGTCCATGTGTAATTATATGGGCTTGTGGTATCGGCACCAAGAAGGGTGTTGTTTTTATAGAATTCGACTTTGTTTATTGTTCCGTCGTTGTCGGTTGCATTTGCGGTTATTTCTATTGTTGCGGGAGAAATAAATTGGGTGTTATTTACAGGGCTGGTTATTGATGTGGTTGGTGGTTGATTTGGGGCGGACGGATTGCATGAAGGTGTCCAATCAATATTTGCGCCTTCTTCGCAAATAATCCAATAAGCTTCATAATTATTCAAATTAAAGTTTGCTTTTTGGCCTTGAAGATTTTCAGACACTTTAGTTGTCCAAAATAATCTTGGCCAGGTGTTAGGGGGAGTTCCGGAAGTATAAATAGTGTTGCACTTGTTTGTTATTGTTGATAATTCTTCAAGTGCCTGGGAAGCGTTGTATCTTTCCCCGCAATAGGGCAAACCTACTATGTTAAAGCCTGAAGTTAAGTGTATTTTTGGCGAAGAAGTTAAAACGGGGGCTAAAAAAGTTAGTTCAGTGTTGGTAGCTGGATTGCTATTTATTCTTATTACTATTCCAGTTCCAGAATCAAGTTTGGTGTTTGTTTCTCCGAGCCATTCGTCAAAATCGTAGGTTATTTCCTTATATCTTTGGTTTTCATTATCGTACACATAAAATAGAAGTGTTGTGTTGGCTGGGTTTCCAAATATTTCGGGAAGGGTTTTTTCTTCAATTGAAACGGGAATTGAAATAGAGTACTCGTTTGGACCGCCTTTTAGTTTTATTGTTGAAGGGGGGAGGAGTTCATATTCTTCTTTGCAATGCCCTTGGAAGCATCCTGTTTGGCACAAGGTTTCGTTCCCAAATTCGGTTGTGTTTGGGAGGCATTGTTTTTTGTGAGTGTCATCAGAACAAATCCAATTGCTCTTTAAGATTATTGATCCATCCAAAAGCGGGCATCCTGGGTGCTGGTAAATAATTGTTTTTTCTTCAGTAATTGGCGTGTCAGTTATCCTCATTAATGGGTCACCGATTAGGATGTTATATGAAAAGTAAGCTTTGGTGTTTGATTTTAAAAAAGCCTCTCCTATTGTGAGGCCTGCAGCATAATTTGCATAAAATTTTTCAACACTAACTATTGCAGAAGTTGTTGGCTCATGCACATTTCCAAATGCTGCTGAAAAGCTATTTGAATAATTACTGCCTCCAAAAGCATTTGGGGAAATTGAATCTGCAATAAGTCCCTGCCTGCCGTCCCT
>CAZIPK010000021.1:0-10614 GCA_964541135.1 uncultured archaeon
AAACTAATTAGCTTTAAAGTAGGTAAAAGCAAAAAATAATTCAAATTTCACCTAAAGCCGGGCAACTAAAGTAATTTTAACAAATTAATTTCAATTTTCAAAACACTAGCTTTTTAATACCACTAATAAAGAATTATTTAAAAAAATGATTATCTAAAAAAAATAAAGTGATTTTAATGATAATAGTATTTCTTATAGTGCTAATAATGGCTCTAATAATAGCAAACATACTGGTTTCTGCGGTAAAACCCAAAAGAAATTACGAGCGCGGTTTTGCCAACCCCACTTATGAAATAGTTGAAGAACCAGAGGTAATTCAAACAATAGGCGACTTAAAAGAAAGCACATCACTAATGCAAGGCTCGGTTAATGCCACCGCAAGAAAACTTGACATCATAAATGAAAGGCTGAACAACCTTGAAAAAGTCGTGATGGAGCTAGTGGAAAAAAAAATAAAAGAACACAATGAAGAAGACGAATGAAAATTAATTTTAAATTCTTGACCAACGCAATTAGTAAAAAAATAACTCAACTAAAAAATCCCCAAAGCCATTATAAAGACAATTAGTTGCATTCATTTCCCAGACTTTGACACACAAAATATTACCTGAGGAATGCTTATTTTCGGAACCAATGAAAATTGCCATTCTGTTGAATGATGCTCATGTTCCGCCAAAAATTTTGCCCACTCGCTTCGGGATTTAAAATAAAAAGGGGTTTTTACTTTGTCCCTAAAATTCCCAGCCACATCAGCTAACTTGAGCACTGTCTTATCAAGGCTATTTTCGTAATAATGATCCTTAATAATTATTGAGTGCCGTGCAACACGCAAGGCCTCAGAAAATAAAATAGAAGAGTTTTCTGTGTGATGCAAAACATCAATCAAAAAAACAGAATCAAAAGAATTATTCTCAAAAGGCAGGTTTTTTCCATCAAAAATGCTTACCGGAATCAACTCATTTTCAGGCAAAACAACATCCACTCCCTGAATTCTAAAATCAAACTGGTCCTGAATTTTTTTTGACAGCCGTCCATTCCCGCAGCCAATATCGAGAATTGTCTTTTCCCCGTTTAAAAAACCCCTTAGTTTTAGTATAATTTCATCATCACGTTTTTTTGAAGCAGCATCATAAAACGAATCCAATAAATTCAAATGCATAAGTTATACAAAAATTGAAGGATTTAAATATTTAGCCTTCGCAAAAAATTTGCTAAATTAATCCATTTTTAGGGTTGCTGTGGAAGCCAGCAATAAATGCAATAAAAAAAACCCCTCTTCTTGTAATGCTGCTTAAATATTTTTTTATAATAAAAATTTCTTGATAATTGAAAGTACCTTTCAGAGTTGGATTAAATCGTCACAGCGTGAGCTCAGCAGGGATTTACTTCATCACAAAGATACAAAGTAATTAGTGAAAGAAAGTTAATAAAAACCCACTGCCAATTTAAATAAATAATAAAGGCCGTATAGAACTTATTATTTAACTCACAAATCTATCTTTTTATAAGGCAATTTGAGTGCATTTGCCACATCTTGATAAACAATATTTCCATCATAAACATTTAATCCTTTAGCAAAACAAGAATCTTTTTTCAAGTAATTAATTACCCCAAATTTGGCCATCTTAATAAGATACTGCTGCGTTGAAGTGGTGAGCGCTTGGGTTGATTGTAAAGCTACTTGCCCCGGCATATTAGCTACACAACAATAAATCTTTCCTTCAAGCTCGTAAATCGGTTCTTCATGGGTGGTAGGTTTTGAACCCCAAATACAACCCCCTTGGTCAATTGCAACATCAACAATAACTGCCCCTTTCTTCATTGAAATAACCTGATCTTCACTTATTACTTGCGGAGCCTTTGCCCCCTTAACAAGAACCGCCCCAATTAATAAATCAGCTTCTTTGATTTTACTATCAATATTTTCTTTTGTTGATTCAAAAAAAGAAACATTTGAATAAAGCTCTTTTCCAAGATAATATTCAAATTCTTTTTTTACCTGCTCAATTCGCACAATATTCTTTTCAAGAATATTAACGCTACAACCCATTCCTGCTGCAGTTAACGCAGATTTACTTCCAACAACTCCAGCCCCAATAACTACTACGTTAGCACTAGCTGCATTTTGAATTCTTCCAAGAGTTAATCCTCTTCCGTCATATTTCTTTTGAAGGTACTGGGCGCCATACTGAATCGCAAGCACTCCTGCAATTTCAGACATGGGTAATAAAAGAGGCAGCATTCCTTTTTCATCTTCAACTGTTTCATAAGCAATTGCAGTTATTTTATTCTCCACCAATTTCAATGTTAGTTCCTTTGGAGCCGCCGCAAGGTGAAGGTAAGTGAAAAGAGTTTTATTTTTAAGGGCGTCAAGAATCACATATTCTTCTTTAATTGGCTCTTTAACCTTAACTAGTAAATCAACTTTTTTTGCTACATCAAATGCATTTGGAAAAATTTCTGCACCCGCTACAACATATTCATCATCACTAAAACCCGCTCCAACACCAGCACCTTTTTGAACACAAACCTTCGCCCCCACTTTTACTAATTCAGACACATTTTTTGGAGTCAAACCAACTCGATTCTCATTATTCTTAATTTCAGTAATTGTCCCAACAATCATATAAACACCATTATCCAATCAAATCAAATTAAAAAAAACAACAACAGAGTTAATTTAAACATTATTTTTGAATTAAAAAGAATAATTAATTTAATCCAGCAATTCAAGCCACAATCCCAAAATAATTTATCACAAAAGCAATAATTGCATTAAGTGAAATGAAGAATAACAGCACCAGTGAATTCAAAACCAGGCTAATTATTGCAACATGTTTTGTTTCTAGCCGCAATACCCCCGACGCAAAAATCGCTCCCGCCTTGTACGGAAAAGGTATTCCTATTAGAAATCCTGCCAAAGGAAAAGCAATAAAAGGAATTAACACCCCCCCAATATTGTTTTTTATTGCTTTATCAAAAAGCCGTCTAACCCAATTCTCCTCAAGCTTGACTGACTTCTCCTTTAAAGCCGCCTTGACGAATTTAAAAATCAAAATGTCAGTAATCATCGCCCCAAACCCTGCAATTACTGCAGCGATGAAGATGTTCGGCGGATTTGATATGATTAAATACCCGGCCCCGATTGGAGCAAATAACCCCATTGCAAATAATAAACCTGCAAAAAAAGAATAAACATAGCTCCAAAAACCAAGCCCCTGTGCAAAAGCAATAACTATTTGGCTAATGAAAAAAAAATAAAATATCAGAATTACTGCAATTAAGTGCAAAAGCGCAGGGTATTTTAAGGCAAAGAAAAAATTATTTTTATTCATTCAAAATTAATGATTTTGGGGTTTAAAATCCTTATTAAAACAAACCCTCCTCAAATTAATTAACAAAATAAGAGTAAAAAAAATTAAAAAGGGAAAATTTTAATCTTATTTTTTGGTTTTAAGTAAAAATTCAAAGTACTCTCTGCCCCAGGCAAGTATTTCCCCGTTTTTATTTAAAATTTTTAAGGACTTTTCCTTAAAATCAACATAATCTTTTAGGAATTTTGCATCAATGTCCGGCCAAATATCCCCAATTATGCAATCATATTTCTCATTATTTGGCAAATCATAAAAATCTGATATTATCACTTTACCATATATTTTGTCAATTTCTTTCATTTTGTCAATTACTTCAGAGTACTTTTCAACAGTGGTTACTGATTTCACCTTTGGATTGCCAACCAAAAATTTTGGCAAAATGCCAAGACCATAACCTGCCACTAAAACGGACCCAAAAGCCTTATCAGCCAATTCTTTTTGAAGGTCTGTCTCCTGCGGAGTGTCCCACATCCAAAGATAATCATCAATAAACAGGAACCTGTGATTTTTATAATCCAGCAAATCTACTTTAACCATAAAAAAACCTTAAAAGGCAAACTTTATAACACTATCCAAAATAATGCCAAATCAATTTTATCAAACATTTAAATCAATAACATCAAGTAGATGCCTAAAGTGTTAAACAAAAAACTTATTATTGCAAGGCTCCTCTTTTTTATGTTTGTAATTCCGGCAATAATTGTCACTCCTGCCTCATCAGGCAGAGGGGAAGCAATCAAAAAACCCGCCAAGGCAAGAGAAACATACACCGTTATTTTCTTCCCAACAGTATGGTGGATTAATCTTGAAAAATCCTTAAACAAGTTCTCCCTTTTCAGCAATTCAAATTCGTCCTGAAAAGAGAACTTAACTAATTTAAAAATCAATAAATCGCCAAGCATTGCCCCAAAACCCCCCGCAAGTGCTGCCAAAAAGATATTTTGCGGATTAAAAGAAATGAAAAACCCAATTGCGAACGGGGTTGTAAATCCGAAAGAAAACATTAACCCAAAAATTAATGCACCAAAATAACCCCACTCCCCAAATCCAAAAATTATCCCAGCAAACCAATTATTTTGAAAGCAAAAATAGGCCATCAAAACTACTAAAACAAATAATAAAATTTTGGGGTATTTGAATCTTGACAAAAGGCTTTTTTCAAAAAATCTGACAAAATTTTTTGGGTGAATAAGGTCATCCAAATCAAAATTCATTTTATTATTCCTTTCACTATTCATTTTACTAGACTTTGTATTGCTTCCATTTTTGCCTTTTATTTTCCCCATAAAGCAACAACCACAAGAACATAAATTTTAATTTTGCCTTCCTAAATTTTGCCTATTTTTAAACCTTAAACATTACTTAATCTCAAACATCAAAATTCTTAATTTAGTCATTTTTTATTTTTCAACCAAAAAAAATCCTTTCCTTCTTTTAGAATCCTCTTGTTTTTCAGACGCAAACACCCCGATAGTAGTGGTTATGTTTGAGATGAATATCACTAAAAATACTATTGCAGCTATTTGCAGGTAAGTATTCCCTAAATTAAGCATAGTTATCGCAGGAAAAGAAATAAGGCTCGCCGTGGCAAGCCCTCTTGCATTCATGGTCGTTATGAAAAGAACATTGCCTGAATAAGCTTTATTAAATAATGAAATAATTTTTGCTCCCGCAAACCTTGTAAAAATAATGATTCCAATTATTATTATTGCCATTAAAACTACAGTCATGTCCTGCAAATAACTTAAACTAAATAACAGTCCCAAATAAACGAAAAAGAAGGTTCTCACTAAAAAAGTCACTTCCATTTGGAAAGACTTTATGGTTGAATCAACGGCCTTTGGCGAAATTCTAAGCATAGACATCAAATCAACGCTATTTCCCAAAACTATCCCGAAAGTAAGCGCGGCTATTGCCCCATTGCCCTTAAAAAATTCCACAACCGCATACAAGAACATCAATACTCCCAGTGTTAACAAGTACTCATAAGGTTTTTTCTCAAAAAAAGGCATCACCTTAAGCCAACCAAAACCAAAAACAACCCCCAGAACTGCCGCAATGCTAAATGCGCTTAAAATACTTGAACCAACATAAAATCCGTCAATTCCCGCACCCCCGCCCAAAGAGATTAAGTATATCGCACTTGCAACAGCCACTGCAGAAATTATGCACAAAGCGTCAGTAAGGGCGGATTCAAGTCCTAAAAGTATTTTTGTCTCCTCCCTTGATGAGGTATTATTGATTAAAGGAATTATTATTTCAGAACTTGCTCCACCAAGAATTGCCCCAAGAAGAATTCCAACAAGCAAGTCCCCCGTAAAGAAAAACCATGCCGCAGAAATCAATAAAACAGTCAGTGCAAAAACAAGGATTGTAAAAATAAAAATTCTTGGAAGAGCCCTTAAAGTCTTAAAAAAATTAAGCTGCATGCCACCTTCAAACAAAACAATCATTAAAGCAAAGCTTGCAAAAAACGGCAAAAAGTTTTTCAAAACATTAAGCTCTCCTTCCCCAAAAACGCCAAAAATCGGGCCAATTAAAAGCCCAATAAGCATTAAAACAAGAATCTCCGAAACCTTGGTTTTCTTAAAGAAAAACAAGCCGAAATAGCCGATAAATATTATTATTGCTGCCCCTAAAAAAGCCTCTTCAACGCTAACCATGAATAAGGAAAACTTTTAATCAATAAAAACCTTCGCTTCAAAAAAACAACTCTTAAAATAAAAAAAACCCACAAATTAAAGAATATAAAGAATATACAAAAACTTTTTCCTAAGAGTAGGTTTAAAAAAAGCGCCAAAATAAAATTAATGCATGAAAAAGGTTTTTACAATAATTTTGTTGGTTATTTTGGCGGTTTTTATTATTGGCTGTACTTCAATTCAAAATGATTCAAACAGTAACTCGCAAAACAATAATAACAATGATAATGATGATTTTAATTTACCGGATTATAATTTGCCAAACCAGCTTGATTTAAACCAACCAACAAACGACAATAATTCGCTTGACTTAAACATTGACCCTAGCAAATCAAAAAGAGATTTAATTGACTTGTGGGGAAAAAACCAAGCAAATAATAATTATAGAATTGATTATAACAAAAAAGTTTTTCTTTATAATAACCCGCCTGACTCGAATTTGGAAGAATCCACAAATACTGTTTTTAGGCTTGATGGCAATTACCGAATGGATTCAAATTACCCTAATCAAAATCAAAGTCAAATAATTGTTTTAAAAAATAACGCCCAAACCATTTGCCTGATTGACAAAAACGATCTGAATATTATGGAATGCATTACTGTGGATGACCCGACAAAGCCGATAAAAATGGACTTATTATTTGCTGATCTTTCATTAATTGAAAACGAGTTTGTAATAACAAAAACCAAAAACCAAATAATTGCTGATGAAAATTCTTCATGCTTTGAATTTTCAAACACAACCATACTCCAAAGCCTTTGCTACACAACTGACGGCTTATTAACAATGCTAAAAACCCAAAAACAGGAATCAAAAGAAATTGAAATGATTGCAACAAGAATTGACAGAAACGTAACACAAGCTGATTTTAATTTTGGCGGGAATTAAATAATAACTTATTAATCACAAAATGTCTTTCACCATTAATCACAAAATGACTTTTGCTAAAGAATATCTCTGCAAAATCATTCCCAAAAACTATTTAACTATTCTTCCCCCCGCCAATCTCTTTCTTCATTGCCGCAATCTGGTCCCTTAAAGCTATTGCCATTTCAAAGTCAAGCCACTCTGCTGCTAGGCGCATTTCTTTCTCCATTTCGGGAATTAATCTTTCTTTTTCTTTCTTTGGAATGTGCTTAGTGTCCTTTATAATAATCATTTGTTACTCAATCGGACGGATAATCGTTTTTGGAACAATATTGTGCTTCTTATTATAAGTAAGCTGAATTTCTCTTCGCCTATTGGTTTCAAAAATTGCTTTCTTCATAGACTCAGTTGTCTTATCAGCATATAGAATTACTTTTGAAGTTGAATTACGCGCCGCCCTGCCAATAATTTGTATAAGGCTTTTTTGGTCGCGCAAAAAACCTTCTTTATCAGCATCAAAGATAGCCACTAAGCCTAATTCAGGAATATCAATTCCCTCACGAAGCAAATTAATTCCAACCAAAACATCAAACTTTCCCGCTCTAAACTGCCTAATTATTTCACTTCTATCAAGTGTTTTTATTTCGGAATGCAAATAACGCGACTTAATGTTTTTTGAAGCAAAAAAATCAGCCATTTCTTCAGCCAACTTTTTTGTCAACGCAGTAACCAAAACTCGGTGGCCCTTCTTTATTACTGAACCAATTTCTTTCAAAATGTCTTCAATCTGGTTCTTTGTCGGCTTAATTTCAACTTGTGGATCAACTAATCCAGTAGGACGGATTATTTGTTCCACTAACTGCTTTGAATTTGCTCTTTCGTACTTATCAGGAGTTGCACTAACAAAAATTACTTGCTGCTTTTTTAAGTACTTTCCTTCAAACTCGCTAAATTTTAACGGCCGATTATCTAGCGCACTTGGCAATCTAAAACCATAATCCACTAAAGTCTGCTTTCGCTGCCTATCCCCGTTATACATTCCATTTAATTGGGGGATTGTTTGGTGGGACTCATCAATTACAATCAAAAAATCATCACCAAAATAATCAAGCAAACAATAAGGAGGCTCGCCTTCACTTCTGCCGTCAAAGTGACGTGAATAATTCTCAATTCCCTTACAAAAGCCAACCGTTCGCATTAACTCCAAATCATACATTGTGCGCTGCTTTAAGCGATGCGCCTCAATCATTCCAAGCTTTGGCAGCCTTTCACTTAACTCTTTTTCAATTGAAATTAATGCCTTTTGGGTCTCGCTTTCAGGAGTAACAAAATGACGCGCAGGAAACAAAAAGTAATGGTCAAGCGACTGAAGAATCGCATTAGTGTTTTTATCAAGCAAATTTATTCGCTCAACTTCCCCGCTTGACAATTCAATTCTCAAAATATTTCTTTCATTTCCAGGGACGAGGTCAATAGTATCCCCCTTAACCCTAAACCTCCCGCTCATTAACTCCAAGTCATTCCTCTCATACTGGCCATCAATTATTTTAATCATTAAATCGCTTCTATTAAACTTCATTCCTTTTGCAATTTCAAATCCCATTCCTTTGTAATTTTGAGGGTTACCAAGGCCATAAATGCAGGAAACACTCGCCACCACAATAACGTCTTTTCGGCTCAATAATGAAGTTGTGGCACTTAAACGCATCCTCTCAATATACTCATTAATTTGTGAATCCTTCTCAATGTACTGGTCGGTTTGGGGAATATAGGATTCCGGCTGGTAATAATCATAAAAAGAAACAAAATACTCAACTCTGTTATTTGGAAACACTGTTTTGAACTCGTTAAACAACTGCGCTGCGAGAGTTTTGTTATGTGCAATAACTAAAGTTGGTTTTTGGACTTGCTCAATAACATTGGCGATTGAAAAAGTCTTCCCGCTCCCAGTTACACCTAGAAGCGTCTGCATCCCAGCTTTATCCTTTATCCCTTCAGTTAATTCTTTAATTGCCTTTGGTTGGTCGCCTGCCGGCTTAAACTTTGAAACAACCTTAAACTTCTCTTCCTGATTCATAAACAATTCCCTAACAAGTAGGTTTTTGAATTATTCGAAAGAGTTTTGCCGGCCAAAAAAATTGGATAAAAATTTGAATTAACAAAAAATTTGGTTCAACAAATAGTTTATTATAAGGGTTTTATTTTAATCATCAAAGTGCCTTTATGCAACACATCAATTTAACCCGAATACTTTCTAAGCCAAAATACTTCGTACTAGCCATAATTGCTTTTATTGGAATGCTTTTCTTGTACATTTATGCCCAACTGCTTGGTTTGTTAGTTAATTTTAGCGCTTGGCTTGACGGAGTCAGCCCGCTAAATGGAGCGCTAATAATAATTTTTGCGTTTCTTTTTGGAATAACCTTGTCCTTTCAGGCTTATTATTGGTTTAAGCCAAAAGCCTGTCCGGTTCACAAAAAAATAGAGGGAGCAAGCACGAGTTCTGCAACAATGTTTTCAATACTTTTTGTCGCCCAATGCCCTTCATGCGCTTCGCTTGGAACATTACTCCTGCCACTAAGCGCATTAACCTTTTTTGTTCAATACGGTTGGCTAATAAACCTAATTTCAATAGCCCTGTTATTATTCACCCTAAATTACTTGGGCGCTTTCTCAAAAAAAGAGAGTTGTGAGCAGCATCACAAAAAATAACTAATTTTTATTCGCTCAAAAAATAACTAGAAGTTTATTTCTTAGCAATCTTCCAAAACGCATCAAAGTATTTTTGAAAACCTTCCATCACTTTTTTGTTTTCAATAAGTACCCCTATTGGATCTCCAGCCCAAATTATTATGAAAACTTTTTCCTTAAAAATCATGAACTGCATATCAGAAATTAAATATTGTGGAAGATACTTAATTTCTGAATTGTGCTCTGTTTTTCCAACAAGCTTTCCACGCATATCATCATTTGCAAGCATCTTTACTTTTATTTTTTTCCCGACCCTTGTATTATGAAATTTTTTGAAAAAATTTTTTTGCTCTTCTGAAAAATATTTTACTCCTAGAATGTAGTAAGTTTGACCATTAATTAATTCATCAAGCATTGATTTGAATACATTAGTAACTGACTTTAAACCCGAATAAAGAGTTGCTTCGGATGAAGGAGCAAGCAAAGCCTGTTTTTTCAAATCAGGAAGTTTGCTTTCAAAAAGCACCCTCTTTTTTTTTAAGCACTCTTCCTCCTCATTAAAATAATCCAAAAAATTTTCTGGAGAAGCCGCTTTATAATGCCTCACTCCAGATAACGCAACATGAGTAACAAGCCCTTTGCGCTCAAGCCTTGAAAGTATTTTATAAACTTTTGAGTAAGACACGCCCGAAATAGAGGCTAAAACTCCGCTTTTTGAAAGCCCTCTTTTTAATAATGCAAGGTAAACTTTTGATTCTCCTTTAGTTAACCCAATCATTGAAAGGTCAAAATCACTCATAATTTATTTTATCCCAACAAATATATAATACTTATTGTTGTGCCCCCCCAGGGTAACAATTTGATTTAATAATACTCAAAACAGATTTTCCTTAAACGGGTTTAATTAACCTAAAAAGGTGATCAAATGAATAAAAGTGAGCATGGCAGCACTGCCAAATTAATCAATAAAAAATACTTG
>CAZIPK010000022.1:0-10600 GCA_964541135.1 uncultured archaeon
GGGTTCTTATTGGGACAGATTATGAAAAGCATAAAAAAGAGGTTTTAATGGAGTTAAGCGATTTGGCAACTGAAATGAGCAAGATAAAAAACGAAATTTTTATTGCCCATGAAGAAAAAGAACTTGTTGAAATTAAACGCACGGCAAGAAAGGCTGAACCGAAGAGGATTAAACAAAAAAAATCCAAAAAAATTGCAGGGATTAAGGGAACTGAAGAAAAAATTGATGAAGAAATTAAAGAAGAATTAAGGGAAAAAAAGAAACGAAAGGTAATTCTATCAAAACTAAATGAGAAAAATAAGAGCTAAATATTTATTGAACAAGGAAATAAGGGCTTATAATAAAATAATGATTAATTATTTTCTTATTTCCAGTTTTATTTATTATTTATTTTATGCCGCATTTTCCAGTTTATTCACATTTTTAAGTTTTAGCCCGATAACCGAACTGTCGTCTTTTCCTCTCGCAACTCCTATTATTTGGTGGGCTTTTTTCGTTATTACATCATTATGAGTAATCGCAATGAACTGGCTTTTTTCCGATATTTTTTCAATCAAATTACTCATTTTTAAAGAATTTTCTTTATCAAGAGCAGCATCCGCCTCGTCAAAAGCATAGAATGGGGCTGGGCGGTATAGCTGGATGGCGAACATAAAAGCAAGTGCGGTTAGCGTTTTTTCGCCCCCGCTCATAGAATCAATATTTTGGAATTTTCCGGCTTTTTGTTTAGCGTTAATTATTAATCCAGATTCAAGCGGCTTTAATTCATCTGAAAAGCTTAAATTTCCTTCTCCATTAAAGAACTTAAAGAAAAGATCCTGGAAATTCTTGTTTATCTGGTTAAAGCAATCCATGAAAACATTGGTACGTTTTACTTCAATTTTGTCAATCATGTCAAGAACCGCAAGCCTTTCTTCTGATAATCGGGTTGATTTTTTTGAAATATCCTCAACTTCAATTTTTAGTTGATTGAAATTATCAACCGCTTTTAAGTTAACCGCCCCTATCTCGTTAAGCCTTTTTTCAATAAAGGCAAGTCGTTCTTTGCATTCCTCAAGTCCTTTTGATGAATAAGGCTCAATTCCCTCAAAGATTTTCTTCTCTTCATTCAAATCATTTTCCCTTACTCCTAATTTGCTGGATTCAATATTGAATTCCATAATCCTTGCATCAATTTTCTTTACTTTTATTAATTCATTTGAAATTTCTTTTTCATTTTTTTCAATGCTTTTATCAAAAAGTTCTTTCTCATTTTCCAGATTTTTTTGCTTGTGCTTGGCTTCGTTTAAGTCATTTTCTTTTGATTGGATTTCACTAATAACTGATTTAATACTTTCCTCAAGTCCAAGCACGGATTTTTTTTGAGAGGTATTTTCTCTTTCAAGCATTGAATTTTCTTCCACAGCCCCTTCAATTTTTGAGTTAATAGATTCTATCATACTGTTAGTTTTGTTTGCCTGTTCGGCAAGCCCAAATCTTTTGTTAATCATTAAGTCAATTTTTTTCCCAATTTCTGAATATTCTCCAAATATGCCCTGGCTTTTAATTCTTTTTATATCTCTCTTTAAGCCATCTTTTTGGGCAGTAATTTGATCTTTTTTTTCTTTTAATTTAACTAATAATCCAACAAGTTCGCCATCGCTTTGGGAAAGTTCTTTTTTAACTTCGCTTATTTCTGATTTAATTCCAAAAAGCTTTTTTTTCGTCGCGTCCTCATGCTGTATTTGGGCCGTGAGTTTTGATATGATTAGTATTGATTCTTTTTCCAGACTAATTTTTTTCTTTAGATCCTCTATTTGTAATGCTTTTTCAGCTTCTTTCTTTTTAAACTCTTCAATTAACCCCTCTTTTTGCGTAATTAACGTTTTCTTTCTTGTTTCATTCAAAGCAGATTCGCACACAGGGCAGTTTGATAATTGCTTTCTTAATTCAAGAATCGCTTTCTCTTCATTAATCCTTTTAGCAACTGAAAAATTTTTTTGCTCAAACAGTTCAGAAATATTTTTTTCCAGTTCTTCAAGCTCTTTTTCAGGGTTTTTTTGAGAATGAATGCTTAGAATTTTTTTACTCTCCTCTATTAGTTGCAGTTCTTCAGAAATATTTTTTTCTTCAATTAAGAGTGATGAAAGCCTTTTTTCATTAATCGATTTTGATTTTTCCCTGTTTTTTAAAATCCCCTCATTTTCAATAATCTCTTTTGCCAATTTTTCTGAGGTAATATTAAGTTCTTCAAGGAGTAACTCGTTCTTATCAAGTTCTCCCTGCATTGAGTTGATTGATTTCTCGATTGATTCTTTCTTTTTGGACTCTTCGCTAATTTTTGATTGGAGGTCTGAAATTTCCTTGTTAATTGCGACAATTTTTTCTCCGTGGCTGATTTTTTCTTTCTCTGCCAAATCAATTAAATCAAGATTTTCTTTGATTTTTTCTTCATTTTTTATTACTTGTGCCTGCTTAAATGAAAGTTTTTCCTGTTCAATCATTAGTTTGGCTTTCTTTTCCTGGTAAGCCTTTCCTATTGTTGAATAAGTTTGTTCGGAGGATTTAATCAGCTGTTTTGAAAGTTCGTTTGATTTTCTTTTTGCCTCCTGAAGAGAAGCATTGCATTCGCTAATGTGTTTTTCAAGCAATTCTTTCTGGCTGTTAAGTGCGTTTATTTCATTTCCAATTTCAAGGATTTTTTTCTCAATTAAATAGATTTCTTTTGAAAGGACAGTTGATTTAGTTCTTTTTTTTTCTTCTTCCAGCTCATTAAATTCTTTTGCTGCCGCCATATCTTCCTGTAGTTCGGTAAGAAAAGAATTTCTTTCATTAAGTATAATAGTGGCTTCTTTTATTTTTGAATCAACTTTGTCAAGCTCTTTTAATGCCTCCTCTTTTTTTTCGTCAAATTCGCTTAACCCCGCAACACTGTCAATTACTTCCCTTCTTTCAATAGGGGACATTTCTATTATTTTTGTAATATCCCCTTGGGTAACTATGTTATGCCCGTCAACATCAATTCCAAGCTCTGTTAAGAGAGAGCTTATTTCATTTAACGTGGTTCTTTTGCCATCTAGCCGATAAACGCTTTTTCCCTGTTTGTCAATCATCCTACTTACTTCATACTCCTTGTTATTTTCCTTAATGTTAAGGTCCACTTTTGCATAACTTTCCTTTGCGTCAGTATTTACAAGGTCGGTTAATTTTCCAGCGCGCAGAGTTTTAAGGGAGGTTATGCCCAAAACAAAAAGCATTGCGTCAAGTATGTTGCTTTTTCCAGAACCATTGCTCCCTACTATTGCAGTAAACCCGTCAGTTATGGGCAGTTCAGCCTTTTTGAAGGATTTGAAATTTTTTAGTCTTAATTTAAGTAATTTAGCCATTTTTGTTTCACTGTTTAGAGTAATAAAAAGCAGTTATTGCTGCAAAAAAATAAGTGGTTGAAATTATCTCACTTATTGCTGAAAAAATCAATTCAAATGATTCTCCAAGAGTTATTCCTATTTGCATTATTATTAATGCAATAACCCCTGAAATAATTAATGCTATTATGACAAAAAAGACGGATTTCCAAAATTTTTTTTCAGTAAATTTCCAGCTTTCCTGAAGGCTTTTTCGCAAATCCTTTTTTATTAATACTGGAATGGTGAAAATTAATTTCACTAATATTACAAAAATAATTGCCCCAAAAATAATTATTAAAATTGTTTCCAATATGGGCAAAATTGTTCCTGCGAAAGTTATCACCCAAACTATTCCGCTTAGAATTATAAATACTAGCCAGAATAAAAGTGTCAGTCCTGCAGCTTTTTTTAAGTCAAGCACTGACGCATTAATTGATTCAAAAAAACCGTTTTTTTGAACTATTCGCGAAATGCTTAGAAAAGCAATTACACTTATAATCATCAATACTGTGCCTAAAACCGCCATTCCAATTACTTCCAATGGGTAATTAAACAAGAGCCACCCAACAATGTTGTTTATTGGTATTTCTTCAGAGTGAAGAATCAAATCAACGACGGGTCTTTGAAGAAAAGTGGTTAAAATTTCGGTTGAAACGGTTGACGCAAGTATTACTATTAACATTGGGAAAAATATTAACGGGTTAAGAAACGTTTCTTTTAGACTGGTTATAATGCTCTTTACTATCAATCAAACCACCAACCATTGTTGTTAATATTAAGTTAATGAGGTTTAAATTATTTGTGCTAGCCGGTATTTCTTGGTTATTTGAGTTATTGGGTTTTAAGTTATTTGTGATGGTCATTATTTACTGTTTATAATTTATTTTTTGCTTTTTTGGTTAAAATAGAACCTTTTAAAGGCTTTCCATTCATTTTTTCTTTATTCTGGTGAGTTTATGTTATTCCCTAAAGAAAAAAAGTTGTATTGTGCCAAATGCAAAAAGCACACATCGCACAAGTTAAAAGAAGCAAAGTCTGGAACTAAAAGGACAATGGCTGCAGGAAACAGAAGGCACGAGCGAAACACCAACCATGGTTATTTGGGAAAGTATAAATACATTGTTCTTGTTAAAAAGCAAAATAAGCGACCTGTTTTTATTGCTGAATGTTCTGAATGCAAGAAAAAAAGGCCTTATTCGTTGGGCAAAAGAATGAAGAAAGTAGTTCAGCAATAAGTATTGCAAGTAAAGAGTTTGGCTAATTTTTTTCTGGCAGGTTATTTTTTAACTTGTATTATTTAAACTTGTTTTATGACTTTGAATAATTCAATTCTGATTATAGTAAAACAAAATTCCGGAATTGATTATAATGCCCTTTTGGCTAAAGTTGCTTTGCGTTATAAAAGCCCTGCTTCTGCAAAATCCGCCTTAATGAGGGCTTTAAAGGATATGGCTTCATTTGGGTTAATTAAACGTGAAGACCAGAAAATTTTTATTACCGACAAGGGGCTTGCATCAATCAGCTTTGAAATGAAGGACAAGCTTGTTTTACGCTTGAATCAGGAATTAAAAAACCCGCTGCATAATCTTGATGAAATATTAAAACTGCTTGTAGTTCTTTCACAAAGAGGCACTATGGATAAGGATCTTTTAACCAATGCAAAAGAAAATGCAACTTTTACAATAAAGGACATCGAAGAATTAAGAAGCAAAATCAGGGCCCAAAGAAAATATCTAAAGAAAATAAGTTTGCTTATCCAGCAGCAGTCAGAAAAACTCAAAGAACTTGATTTTAATGATTCCCTCGAACTGACATTTGACAGTGATGTTGCCTCAAAACTGGCATTTTTTTGCAGCGGCCAAAAAGTAATTGTGGAGACAAATAATGGCACAGTTTTATCAAAAATTCCTGATCATTGGAAAAAACAAGGATTCGTCTATGCTGAAGGAGATGATGTGCACCTTTTAGCGCAATTATTATCTTCAATGGTTTCTGCAAAGGCCACTATTTACTTTTCTGGAGGGCGGGTTAATTTAATGGCTGGCAAAGCAATATTTTTAGGTTCTCATTCAAAAATAAAAGAATTTTTGCAAATGAAGATTTCTGACCAATTAAAAGAACAAACAAAAAATGAATTAAAATAATAAAATAACTTGGGTTATTTCCCCCCTCAAAATCATCCTTTATTCAAAATTATTTGCAGAGTGGGTGGTTAATTTGGTTTAAGCAACCTAAAACTCAACCAGTTTTTTTCCTTTTATTGCGTCAATTATTATTTTCCTTTCCTCACCCGTTCTTTTCTTTAATGTACCTTCCCAAACAGGCAGGAAAATGTGGGTAATTTCCTTAACAGCAACATTCCCCCACAATTTTTTCAGCAAATCAGGAATTTCTTTTTCATTTAGTTTTGCGGGCAGGATTGCAGCAGATTCTATTTCAGTTATTGGTCTTTTCCCGATGCTTGGAAGAATTTCATGCAACGGGCTTGGCGGCAGTTCAATCTCCACCTTGCTTTTCTGGTAATAGGATACAATTCCTTTCTCATTATTTTCTATTGATAAAAAGCCTTTTTTTACGAGGGCGTCAAGAATTCTTTTTGCATTGCCTTCCTCCATGCTTAAGTTCTTTGCAAGTTCGCTAGGAGTTTTTCTTTTATGAGCAACAAGTTTTAAGGCATTTGTTTCAGATTCGCTTAAATCAATCAAAATTGGCAGGCCCTTACTTTCCCTTAAATTTCCGTGGTCATCATGGATGAATTCCCCTGTTAATGAGTTAATGTAAGCTTCCCCGAAATGGAAAGCGTCCTTGTGGTTAAAGTACTTGTATTTTATTTTATAAATTGGAGTATGTTTTAGGGATAAACGGTCAAGGATTTCATTAGGAAATAACCCTAGTTTTTTTTGCGCGTAAGAAGAAAGTTTTTTTCGTGCTTCATCTTCGTTAATCTCCTGCTTTAATGAAGTTAATTCCACTTTTTCTTCTATTTCCTGCAATTGTTCCTCAAATTGTTCAATTTCTTTTGGCAGCTTTTTTTTGGCAACAGGGCCCGTGCTTTTGAATTTTTCTTCATCTTCTTTAGGTTCAGTTTCTTCAATTTCTTTTTCTGCCTGCATTTCTTCGAATACTCCCGGCGCAAAAGCAGCTTCTTCATTTAGTTTAATCCCTTTTTTTTCAATTGCTTTTAATACATTTTCAAGCGAAAGATCTTTTTTGTAAGTGTTATTCAAATTATCAATAGTTTCTTTTATGCTTTCAATCCTGATGCTTGGGTCTTTTGTTAACTGCCTTAAAATAATGTTAACCGCAAGTAATTCTACTTGTTCTACTTCAAGTTCCTGGTTTGAGTCAATTGTCTCAGCATCACGCCCCTCGTGCTGGCTCATTCTTGGCCTAATGCTCATGATAAATGCCCTGCTCGTTGTTTCGCTCCTATCCCCTGTAAGTGCAATTCCAGTCGGCATTGTTTTAATGAAATTTGGCTTCCTATAAGCCCCTGGAACAATTGCAGGGGTTCTTTTGTAAATGCTCTTAATATCATCATCAAAAACCAGTTTGTGTGCCATTATTATGTCAAGCTGGCTTAATACTTTTGAATCAATTGCGCTGGGTTGTTGCGTTGCAAAAACAAGCGAACAGCCGGGTCTTCTTCCTTGCTTTACATATTCAACTAATGCATTGCTTGCAGGAGTTTTTTGATTTCCGCCAGGAATTAATGTGTGTGCTTCATCAATAAAAAGCCAGGTTGGAGGGATATTTAGTTCGGATAATTCTTCCATGTCGGTATCTTCAGAAAATTTGCCTGCTGCTTCCCTTCTGGTGCTTAATTTTCTTGCAGAAAGAAGCCTTCTTGAAAGAATCCCTATTACAAGCGCGCTTACATTGTCCTCCAGAAAACTTGTGTCAAGAATAGTCATTTGCCCGGCTCTTGATAATACTCCAAGCGAAGTGCCTGTGTTGTCAAAAACGCCCCAGTTTTTTGCCGCATCAAACCGGCTTACAAGCGCCCTTATTGAATCAGTTTTATACCCTTTTTCCCTGTTGTTTAATTCAGCATCATCTTCAAAGCATTTTACTAAATCGTCAAGCGAGAAAGTGTTTTCTTTTCCTCTAACTTCTTTTCCATCTTCAGTGGTGTAACCTTGCTTTACTTTAACAATCCCTTTTTCCATTAATAATCCTGTTGGGGAAAAACGGTCAATTCCAAAAGTTAGGCACCAGTCTTCAGCAGTGAGCATTGCGGGCTGAATTGAAAAAACCGCATCATAAGTGCTTTTAGGAACTGATTCCTTCATTCCGATCGGGATGAAAACCTTTATGTTTTCAAGGCCTTTTGGCAATAAACCCCATTTTGCAAGCGCTTCAAGTTCTTTTTCTTCTTTATTTGGGTGCTTCATTGACCAGAATACTCCAATTGGGTCTACAACAACTATTCCTACTTTATTATTTTTTAGTGCCAGTTCTTCTGCAATTACTCCTAATACATAAGATTTTCCTGATCCCCTTGCGCCGCAAACAAAAATTACGTGGGGGTTTAATCCATCTAAAAGAACTTCCGTCTCCCATTTGTCTTTTTCATTTACTTTTCCTACAAAAAGCCCTGCTTCTTCGCCATATTTTACCATGACGCTTTTTTTTCTTCCAATAAAAGCCCTGTTTGGCGAGCTCATCAAAAATTCAAGAGGGGGTTTTATTGAAGAATCGTCAGAATCAAAATCAGCTTCAAGGTTTCTCTCTGTTTTACTTTCATTTTCTACATTTTCTTCTTTCTCCATTATTCCTTCTTCTTTAATCCCGTCTTCCCTCATTAATTCCTCTGCAATCTCATCATGGGTTTGCTCACTGCTTTTATTTTGCAAAGAATCATCGCTAATTTTTACCCCTTTATTTATTTTTACTTCTTTTTCCGCGGCAAGCACGGCTTTGTTTTTTATCACACTTTTAATTATTTTCCGCTCAATTGGGTGGGCTTTTTCCTCCTCTTCTTTATCATGCAGTACTTTTAAATCCAGTTTTCCGCCGTAACTTTTTTTTCCTTTCTTTGAATTTTCAATAGATTTTTCCATTTTTTCTTTTACCTGTTCGTCAAAATCATTGCTACTTTTTTTGGCTTTTTTGCCCCCTGCATCAACTGCTTCGAAAGATTCTTCTTTAGTCTCAAAATCAGAATCAGTATCAGTGCTAACTTCTTGGAAAATTTCTGGACCGCTTTTATCTTCACCACTATTATTTTCTTTATCATTAGAGTTGCCTTGATCTTGTCCAGTATTTAGTGCTTCTTTTTCTCTTTGTTTTTTCAATTCTTCCGCTTTAAGAGCCATTCTTTTCTTAGCCTCTTTTTCCTCCTCATCCGGCTCAAAAACGTCATCAAAAATGTCCTTATCTTCAGTCTCAATGCTTTCCTCAATCCTGTCCGTATCAGCCATAAAAATCACATAATAAAAAAAATTTTTGCCATGCTTGCTTTAATAATTAAACACTTATTTTATGTGTCAATACTAATTTAATTTAACTTAATACCAGAAATAAAACGAGTTTTTAATTTAAATACCTTTCATTTCAAATCAATTTGGATTAATTATAGGTTTCCCAAAACATCACCTCCCCCCATTTAAGATGATTCCCGTTAGAACCATTGTAATTAGCTAAAATAATCATTTTAACGTATTTTGTTCCCGGTGGGAATTTGTTATAATTCCCTAACCCATCAGTTATTACCCCTTTTACAAAGCACTGTTTGTAAAGCCAAGAGTTAGGCACAGCAAAATTTCCCATGCAATATTGGTAAGTTCCTCCGCTTGTCGAATTCCTTACTTGTGTTCCTATTGGAAGAACTGGTCCTGCCCAAGGCGCCCTAAGGGTTATGGTGTTTCCGCTAATTCCTCCGACTGCCCATGCCCCGTTAGATAAAAAATCCAAATAATTTCCGCTATAATTTCTTGAATAAGTATAATCAGTGTAAGTAATGCCCGAAGCGGTTGTATAAGGCCACCAGAGAAAATTCCGCGTGTATCCCCCAGCCGCATTAGACCAGCCGGCAGAATTAGATAGGACAACGGTTGTATCACCAGGATTTAATTGTTGAGCTAGAGATGAATCGGTTGAGCCGGCGTATTTTTGATAATTATTTGGGATTATTAGCAATTTGTCTGCATCAAAAGGGGCATAACCGCCATAATTTGAATTTGATGAATTATAATCAGAACCATCACTGTTTCCTGACATGAAATATCCTGAAAGCCCATAATTTTTGTCAGTATTTATTTCAATAAACTCCGTAGTAAGCATTGCAACATACCCTCCAACTGAAACCAAAAAACAAGGCCTGCTAAATGATTTTGTCCCATTTTCATAAGAAGCTGCAGAAAAATTATAATTATTTTCCATAAATCCTGTCCCGTTGGACACCAGGTTTGTTTTTCCATTAACCGTATTTTGTTGGTCGCTCAAAATCCCTTCCTGGCAATCAATTGAAACAGTTGTAGTGCTTTTTTTTGATATCCCATAATTACTTTCAAAATGAAAAGCCATTTCACAATTTACGTTTGAAGCATTAGCGCTGCACTTGCAGGAATCCTTAATTGTGTTAAACTTGAATGCCTTTTGGCTTCCATAATAAAGCCCTGAGTCAAAAAAAGTTTCAATATTGTCAATAAAAATTCTTTTTAATTTAGTTGAATCTGGTTGAATATTTTGCAAAACAAGTATTATTACCCCATTGGAATCTCCAACCGCATCCTTAATTGCGATTCCGCTTGACATTAAATTCCCAAGTTGCCCAGCATTTTCACTTGCCTGCCCCAAATTAACACTAATCATTCCAGTACTGATTCCCACAACTGCTAATGAAATGACGGCAACAATTGCGACAATTATTAAGTACTCCATTGTTGATTGTCCAAAATTATTTTTAACTTTCGTACCTGATTTTTTTGATAAATTCATTATGAAATATGCCTTCTTTTGTTTAAAACTTTTCCCAAGCTTGGAATTGAATAATAATCAATGGTTTTTTTTATTTTGTCCAATTTTTGTGGAGTATTTCTGGTTTTGAGTTAAGTATTTAAACTAAATTATGATTAATGTTAATCGTGTTGGGAGTTACATCAAAATCGTTTGAAAACGATTTTTGGTGCCTGGTGAAATGTAAAAGTTTTATCGGGGAGGAGGCAAGCCATACCGCATTGCAAAATTAATAGTTTTGCGGGTTCCTTAAA
>CAZIPK010000023.1:0-10346 GCA_964541135.1 uncultured archaeon
TTTGCACTGTTTTTTGTATGGTTTTGGAGATTAATTTGTCTAATAAGAAAGCCCTTGCAGGGGTAGTAGTATTGGTTTGCTTAATTGCATTGGTTTTTTATTTGCCCGCTATTTTTTCTTCCCTTGAACCTGCTCAGTGCACAATTGACGGGGTGTGCCAGCATGAGGAGTATTCTAAGTTTCTAATTGAATTAATCCCGGTTTTTGTAGTTGTCGGGATAGTGATTGGGGCAGGCGTGTTTTTTTTCATGAGCTCAAAGCTTGAAAACAAGAATAAAGATGTTAAAAAAATTACCACTGCTTTAATTAAATTTTTAGGAAAAGAAGAAAGGCTTATAGTTGAGAAGCTTTTGGAGAATAATGGGAAAATCTTGCAAGCAGAGATTTCACGTATTGATGGAATTGGAAAATTAAAATCTCACAGGATAATTCAACGCCTCTCCGACAGGGGGGTAATTGAGGTAGAGCATTACGGAAAGACAAATATAGTAAAATTAACCAAAGAAATTAAGGATGCGCTTTTATTGGGGAACTAAAATGGATAAAATAATTAGTTTATTTTTGCTTTGTACGAAACCCTTTCTTTCCAGCGATTGCCCTTGCCCAATTAGCTATTCCTTTTTTTAATCTTTTACGAGCATAATCAATATTTCTTTGTGGAAGCTCTCCTCTTCTCACTGCTTCGTTTAATTCTCTTCTCATCCAATTTACTGCGGTTATAAGTTCTTTTTGTGTTCTTATTTCTCCATGTGCAATTGACCTTTCTTCAAGTCGCCTTGTAATTGTTCCATTGTGTGGAGTTTGAGTAAAACCGTATTTTTCTGCAATTAACCTTAGCCCTGAATTATTTTGCCAACCTGCCCAGTCCCACATTGACGCTACAAATGGCAGTTTTCCTTGATGTAGAAGTTCCTTAACAACAGCAAAATGCATTGGGCCTTCTATCATATTGTTTATTGAATAACCTAATCGTTTATATTTTTCTTCAATTTCCAGCAACAAGTTGTATGCTTGTGGGGTATCTGGGGGGATGTTTCTTGCAACCTTTAGTTTTTCATGAATTGCTTCAATTCTTGATTTAGTAATTATGCCTGCTTGGTTTAATTTGTGGCTTTCCAAGCTTAAGTCAACTATTTTTATTCGTGCTCTGCCGTATTCTTGTCCATTATGAAGTCCCATGCTTTTGGCAACAGGGGCGTTAACTAAAATAATTGTTCCTTGTGGTAGTTTTAATGGCCCGATTCCAAATGAATCAACACTATATAGGTTTGAAACCCAGTGAGTTGCACCTTCAAGAGGAACAACTACTGCTATTTGCTTTTCTTGCCATTTGCTAATGACATTTCCCCCAACCGCTGAATTCACTGCCAAATGGGTCGTATCCCTTAAAACTGTATTATCATATTTCATTGTTGGATGCAAAATCCCGTCTTTTTCTGGAAGCGTGTCAGTTAAGTGGACTAATGCGAATTGATTTAAAGGGAGTTCTGTTTTTGGTGCTCTTTCTTTATCTTTGTATCTTAATAAATCTGTTTTAACTCCGCCTTTAACTCCTGTTTTAGTCAAATCATGAATTAATCTATTGTGTGGTTTTGAAAACCTTTCGTGAGGATCAGGTTTTGGAAAAAAGCTTTCTCTTAAGTGCTGTTTTAATTCTTTTGGATCAATTGTGAATCCTTTTCTTAGTCTTCTTTTTCCTTTTGGTTTGGCGGCGGGTTGTTCATAGTAATCATACATAAATAAATCTGTCAAAACTTGTTTATAAATTTTTTTAACTTAAAATATTTATGTTCTCACCTGATTGTGTTATTGTTCTTCCTGCTAGCGAGATTTCCATTAAGAGTGATGCTGTGAGGAAGTTCATGATTAAGAGGCTTAAGAAGAATATGGCTTCTTTTTTTGAGCATTTTGGAGTTAATTATTCAAGAATGGAGTTTCTTTCTGGAAGAATTATTGTTTATTCAAGCGAACCTGGAAAAATTGTTTCTTCTTTGGCGTATTGTTTTGGAATTAATTTAATGTTTTTGGCACAGGAAAAGGAATTTTCTTCCTTAAGTGATTTGTGCAATGAGGGGGTTTGTATATGTGACGGCATAATTAGTGAAGGCAGTTTTGCTGTTAGGGGAAAGAGTTTTTGTAAATCCTTTTCTTCAAAAAAGCTTGAAGAAGAATTGGGCGGAGTTTTAATTGAAAAATATCCTAAGTTAAAGGTTAATTTAAAGGGCCCGGATAAGGAAGTTTTTTGCGTGGCTAAAGAAAATAAGGCTTTTTTTTATTTTAAAGAAATTAGCGGGGCTAAGGGAATGCCTATTGGTTCACAGGGAAAGGCAGCAATTTTAATCCCAAAAAACAGCAAAAAAAATGTGGGCGAGGTTGAGAAGATTGCTTTGAATTTAATGAAATCCGGCTGTCCAATCTGTTTTGTTTGTGAAGAAAATAATAATTTGGTTTTTTTAAATATTGAGAAATATAATTCTTTTAAAAAAATTAATGTTTTTTCAATTGAAGCTGCATTAAGCAGGTATAAACAAGGAAGGATTGCTGCTTTTTTTTCAATTGCAAAGACTGTTAAAGATGCTAATAAGGATTCAGATTTGGTGGGAGTAAAGGTTTTTGCTCCCTTATTGGTCGGTTTTGATTAAGTTAATCACGCTTTTTTTTGCGTTCCTTTTCGCAGTTAGCTTGGTTTTAATGCTTTTCATTCGCACGCCTTTATTTTTACTTGAGTAGCAATTTTAACCTTTTTGTATTATTTTTTTATTATGCTTTTGGGTATTTTTTCTGATTCGCACCTTGGTTTTCTTGGCGAGGATAGGTTTGAAGAGGCTTTTAGCAGGTTTAAAGAATCAATTGACATTTTTCATGAAAAGAAGGTTGATTTTATTCTTCATGCTGGGGATTTGTTTGATGCTGCTGTGCCGGAGCAGGAGGTTTGGCTAAAAACCTTTGAAGCATTCTCCCATAATACTGGGGCGAGTAAAATCGCAAGTGATTTTACCGGTTATGCAAAATCAAATGTTTTGCATGGATATTTTTCGACTTTAACCAAAACTTATTTTGAAAAAGAATTTAAAGTTAGTGTTAAGGGTATTCCAATTATTGCGATTCATGGCACTCACGAATTTAGGGGGAAGGATTTTGCCAATGCTCTTGATGTTTTAGAAGAATCTCATTGTTTGGTCCATTTGCATGCAGGGTATTGTGTTTTGGAGAAAGAAGGGGAGAAGGTTTTTATTCATGGGATGGGGGGGGTGCCTGAAAAGCATGCCAAGGAGGCTTTGCTTAAATATTCCCCAACGCCTATTAAGGGGCATACTAATTTACTTTTGCTTCACCAGTCTTTTACCGATTTTTTGCCTTTTGATGATGATTCTATAGCTTCTCTTTCCTTAACTGACCTTCCGCATGGTTTTGACTTGATTATTAATGGGCACTTGCACTGGACTGACGAGCAAGACCTAAATGGAAAGAGGTTCTTGCTTACTGGGTCCTCGATTTTTACGCAAATGAAAAAGCTTGAAGCAAAAAAGGAGAAAGGGGTTTTTTTGTTTGAAACAAATTCAAAAAAACTGGTGTTCATTCCTTTTCCAGTTCAAAGGAAATTATTTTATGAGAAAATTGAATTTAAAGGTGCCCGGCCAGATGAAATAATAACTAAAGTGAATTCCCTGGTTGATTCTTATCTTATTAATGCGATCTTCAAAATTAAGCCTTTAATCAGGCTTAAATTAACCGGCACACTTGCAAAGGGCTTTAATCAGTCTGATGTGGTGCTTGATTTTTCAAGGTACAAAGACAATGCAGTTTTTTCTGTTTCAAAAAACTTTGAACTTGTGAATTTTCAGAAAAAAATAGATGGTTTGAAAGAAATGCATTCTTCAAAAAAAAGCGTTCTTGATTTGGGCATTGATATTCTTGAAAAAAATGTTTTGGAAGCTGGTTTAAAAAATTTTGACACTAGAAGGATATTTGATTTGCTTTCCAGCGGAGAAAACGAGAAAGTGGAAGAAGTATTGCTTGCGATTTAATTTTTTTTAAGGGTTTTTTGATAATTGTTTTGCGGAAAATTAAGTTAATTGACCTAAGAAAATTCGGGGCAGTTATTTTGGCCATTTTTTTTTAAGGCAAAAATATTTTGTTCTTGATTTTTTCCGGCAAGTAATGTGTTGCAACAAAATCAAGTCTTTTATTTGCAAGTGCTTGTTGCTCTATCCTGATTTTTTGGTCAACAGCTTTTTTTAATTGGTCTTGCCATTCTTTGTTTTGGAACCACTCATAAGCGAGCATTTCTTTTGCCCTTTTTACATCCCCTTCAGTCATTCTTTCGGTTACTGCCTGCAAATTATATTCCTTAACATCATCTATGGTCATTCCGACATACTTTGCGTCGGGTACCGACATGAATTTTGAATGGGTTGCAAGCGCCATTGAGCCTTGTTTTATTACTGAGTAAATATACCATCCGTATGGGTCCCCGTCGGTGAAAACAATTGTTGGCAAATCAAGTTCATTATGTATTCTGTGGACTAATCTTCTTGCGCCCCGTGCAGCTTGTCCTCCGGTTCCAATTAGAAGGCACTTGTTGTCCTTTGGATAGCCTTCTTCAATAAGTCTTTCAAAAATTGCTTCTGTTTCAACAACAAGCAGGTATTCAGCATTTGATTCAACTATCTCGATTTCTTCAGGTTCCACTCTCGACATTATGCTCCAGCCGCCTCTTCCTAGCTTTGATGCATTGAATTTGTCATTGTGATGCATTTTGTCAAGCAAAGTAATGTTTCCATATAATGTTCCTTTTGGGTTTGCGTGCAGATTTAATTTTTCCCTGATTGTGTCTACTCCGTGCTCTAAATCAACAATTATTGGGTCGCTTTCATCCTGCCCTTCAAAAGTGTTTTCTTTTGTGTCAGCAACAGTGTGTTTTAATTCATAATAAATTTCACGAATGGATGCTGTTTTGTTGTGTTGTAAGTATTCCTGTGTTTTTGCCATTATCATTGCGGTTTGCATGAATTTTCTTGCGTGAGCAATGTTTAGAAAAGTTCTTGTAACCTCTTTTTCCCCTAATTCCAAATATCCTTTTTTCTCGTCCCAAATAACATTGCTTTTGCCTCTTTGCATTGTGGTGAACTCAGGGTCTTCTAGCTTGTTTATCTGATTAACCATGCTTTTTGCTTTTTCAGTAATTCTTTGCGCAATTTCTTTTGGGCTTGCTTTTTCTTCTTCTACTTTTTTAGTATTTTTTGCCATTCATTCACCTTTCTATAATTTTTTTTCATTTTGTTAAATAAAATTTAAAATTGTTTCTCCATTTTTTCTGTGCTTTTAATGTTTATTAAACAAATTTAATTTATTTTTTTATTGCTTATTTTTTCCCTTTGTTCTTATCCGCTTCTTTTGGCTTTGTTTTTTCCTTTTTTGGCTCTACTATAGTGCTATTCTCATCCGCTGCGAGGGTTTTTTCTGTTTGTTTTCTTAGTTCCTCATCTTTTGCTTCTTCCAGCTTCAATTTTGTAAGAACCATTTTTTCCATGCTTTTTCTTAATTCGCCTTCATTTGCTTTAGTTATGGTGCTTAGTGCCCTTGTAATTTCAGGGATGTATTTGTAAAACATTAATCTTTTTTGCTGATTTTCGGCTTCCCTTCTTTTGTGTGCAATATAAATTCCTGCTTTTCTTCCGGTTTGCATTAGTGCCAGCCTTATTTCTTCAAGCACTTCTTCTTCATCAGCTATTGCTTGTTTTCCTGCGCCGGTGTAGGGGATATGAACTGAAATAAAGTTAATGAACACTGTTACTGGGGCGTTTTCCGGGTCTTTGATATCATATCTCTTCCAGTCAATTGTCTGCACGGCTTTTGTTAATGCGCAGTTTCCCGCATCAAATAGTAATGGCACCCTGTTTGCGAATCGCATTATTTCCATTTCTGTTTGTTCACCTGCTTTTCTCCCTGCATTCCCGCCATAAGCTATTGCTATTTCTACCTGGAATGGGTACCCTCCGGCATAAACAGATGGTTTCCTTGTTAATACTGTCAAAAATTCTGGCTGCACTATGCTTTGGAGGGATTTGCTTATTTGTTCCTCTCCTATTGGCCTTAATGCGTCCGTGCTTGGGGCAATAAAATCAACAGCCTTAAATGCTTTTATTATTTCTTCAGCTTCTTCCCATGTCAAGGATTTTGGGTCCTTATTCATGTCAAAGCGCACCCTTTTTTTCACTTCTTCTATTCCTTTTGCGCCCATTCTGTCAAAATCATTTGCCAAAAATGTTGCCACCGTCCTTCCTTTTGATGTTTTGCAGTAAGATAATATGTCATCCACTGTTGTCCCTTTTGGATGTGGCTTTATTTCTTCCGGCCTTTCTGGTATTTTATTGTAAGTTCTTTTGAAAACAAATTTCTGGCCCTGCGGGTCTCTAAATGATATTTGGGTGTGGGGATTTGCTATTGCGGTTCTTCTCAAATACTCTAATGGGCCTTGATCTGAGTCTCGGTATAATACTCCTTTAAATTTTGCCTGAACCGCAGTTCCCCTAAACTCTTTTTCTAAATCTTTTAAGTTGCTTATTTTTGGCTCGTTTAGTTTTGGGTCAATTGTTAGTTCTAATGAAATAGCTTTTCCATTTTCTCTTCCAGTAATTATTTTTGATGGTTTTCCGGTTGTCATTTGGGAAAGCATTGTGCAGCCGCTTGCACCTATTCCTTGCTGGCCTCTTGATTGCATCATTCTGTGAAACTTTGTTCCTGCTAATAGTTTTCCAAATGCTTTTCCCACATTCTCTTTACTAATTCCCGGGCCATTATCGGTTACTGTAACTTCGTAATACTCTTCGCCCAGTTCATCAATTTTTACATCAATGTTTGGAAGTATTCCTGTTTCTTCGCAAGCATCAATAGAATTTGAAACATATTCGTGGACTACCATGGTTAATGTTCTTACTTTCCCGTATAATCCAAGCATTTGCTTGTTTTTTTTAAAAAATTCAGCTACTGAATGTTCTTTGAATTGCTTGTCAAGAGTTGCTGCGGCTTGTTGTATTGCACCACTTTCTTCCTCTTCTTTAGTTTTTTTTTCAGGCAAGCAACTCACCAGTTTTTGTTATAAAACTTGTTTTCAAAAATAAAAAACCCCAAAAGGTTTATAAGAGTACGCATAATCTTTTGGCTCAAATTGACGATTTGAATGGTTTTAATTGTTTTAATGATTTTGAATTTATTTATCTTGAGTATTAGTGTACCTTGATAGTTTGCCCGCCAGGTTCGCGTTCCATTTTCTCAAGTTCCAAAAAAAGTTCTTGGGCTTGTCTTTTGATAAGTGCTTGTTTTGGAGTATTTGTTGGGAGGTTTTCTATAAAGCTTCTAAGTTTTTCAACATTAATTGATTCCACTTCAAAAAAAACAAAGCTTCTTTTTGTCCTCCCCACATTCATAAACATAGGATTTACTTGAATTCCTGTTTGTTCAAAGATTTTATCGTCCATTTTGTTAATTCTGTGTTTGTATTTTTCTATATATGGTGCATATCCTATTGTTATGTCTGCTTGATAATATGCATTGATTGCTTTTTCGCTTTCTGGCGTTAAGCGTTTTCTGTGTGAATAAGTTGTTGAAGCGTGTAATTCGCTAGGTTTTTTTAGTGATGTACAGAATATTTTTGGAAAATTTCTTGGGAAAAGTAAATTTGCAAGATTCATTGCTATGCTGTATCCTTTGGGAGTTCGCACTACTGAAGTTCTTTGTATTACTTCTCTTTTTGTTCTAAACATAGTTCTTGCTTTTCTTTTTGAAAGTTTTGTTACTCTTGCGTGATCACCAAGGATTTTCCTAAAAGGCCTTGCTCGTTTCATAGTTCGAACCTTTGTTTGTTTCCTCTTTCTAAAAAGTTTTCCATGGTTTCGTGTTTTGCTCCGGAAAGAAGCATTTCTACTGCTTGGGTTGCTGTTTCTATTTCGTTTGCTAGTCCTATTATTGCTACTGTTTTTCCGTAAACTGATACTAAGCAGTGGGTTTTTTTTTCTATTTCTTGCCTTGCCATTCCGTCTCTTCCAATTACTCTTCCTCTTTTTGCTTTTTGGTTTGAAGGGTTTTTTCCGGCAAAATCAGTTATTTCAATTATTTTGAGCAAATAATCGTCTTTTAGTAGGGTTAGTGCTCTTTCTGGTGAAAACCCTCTCCCAATTGCTTTTACTACATCAACCGCTTTAAAGAATTCTTCTCCTTCACCAGTAATAGTAACTTCCCCTTCTCCAGAATCTATTTCCATTTTTGTTTTGGTTTTTTTCTCTATTTTTCTTTTAGTGCTTCCGTCAGGGCCGATTAGAACACCCACCCTTTCTTCAGGAATTTTAATTAATTCTTCCATAAAAACCGCTTCTTCTTTGTTTATTTTTGTGTTATACAAATAATTAGTGGTAGAAGGTTTTAAATTTGTGTTTTGTGTTATATTTTGTGAATAATTTTCAAGGTTTTTTTGTTAGTGGTGTTTTTTGTGCTTGTAGAGTCTTTGGGTTTTTTTAATAAGTATCCTTCTGCCGTCCCGCTTCTTGTTGCAAACATAATTACAATTATTCTTGCGTTTGTGCTTAATTGGAGCGTTGTTGATTTAATGCTTCTTTATGTTATTCAGAGCATAATAATTGGTTTTTTTAATTTCTTAAAAATGCTTTTGGTTTCTGCCAAATCAGGGGGGATTAGTGCGGGAATTGGCATTTTCATGTCTTTTTTCTTTTTGCTTCATTACAATGGTTTTCATGCAGTTTATGTCTTTTTTATTATTGGTTTTGCCTTTGGCGCAGCCATTATCGGCGGTACTGCCCCCCAATTAGCAGTTTTTTCAATTGGTTTTTTTATTGCTGTGCTTGCATTTTTCATAAACCACTTGCTTTCTTTTATTCGTTACTCAAAAAAAGCAATTAATTATTCTTTTAACATTTCAGATGTTGGCAAATTGATGGGGAGGCCTTATATTCGCATTATTCCAATGCATTTGACAATTATTTTTGGAGGGTTTTTTTTGTTTGTTGGTGGATTTAATTTTATTGTTCTTTTGCTCTTCATGGTTCTAAAAACAATTGTTGATTTGAAGATGCATCAAAATGAGCACAAGAATGAGTTGCATTAATTTTAGTGTTATTTTACTTTTTTGATTTTAAATTATTTTTCCTTTTTATATTTTATATCTTTCATTTTAGCGCTTTTTTCCTTAATATCCAAGTACATTTTGTCAGGGTTGGTTAAAACCCCGTGTTTTGCAAACCATTTTGAAATGTTTAGTACGTCGCGTTCGAAGAATTCTTTTGCGTTGGGGTGAAGCGTACTTACTGCCTGTCCTACATCAATTATAACCATTTCTTCGTCATTGTTCAAAATATTGTATTCGCTTAAATCAGCGTGAACAATTTTAGTGTTAACCATTTTTGCCATATATTCGCACATTAATTCGTATTTTTCATTCATATTTTGAAATGGTTTTTCTTTCGCCCTTGGAGCTGCAATTCCTTCTTTTCCAATAAACTCCATTAGTAAGCAGTTTCGGTTTGTTGCTATTGGGAGGGGCACCCTTATTTTTGCTTTAGTGAAATCCTCTAAATTCCTAAACTCTTTTTTTGTCCAAAGCTTTACTATTTCCAGCTTGTCTTTTCTTACTTCCTTAAATCTTTCATCCCCGAGGATGTATTCATTCATGTGTTTGAAATCAGAGGTTTCTACCTTGTATATTTTTAGTGCGTAATAATTTTTGTTTGAAGCACACCTAAAAACATTGCCTTCTTTTCCAGTGGAAATAACAAATTCCAGTTCTTCAAAATACTTTTTTCTTGCAATTTCACTAACCGCTTTTAGTGTTGCGCTGTCAAATACTTCATTAAAAATGCTTCTAGTGTGCTCATCTTTGATTAAGCGTTTTTCTTTTTGGATTCCTTCATAATCATTAATTTGTACTTTTTCTTTTGATTTCATGATTATCTTTGTGCTGTATTGTGCTTTTATTTGTTTGTTGGAGAAAATAAAATCGCTATCTTAAATTATTACTCCTTTTTGTTAAGCTGGTTGTGAAAAGAATGTTAAAAAATCGCTTGCCGCCCAACAAATATGAGTGAAAGGAAAAAAACTATTGCTAATAGTATTATGTTGCTTGCAAGGCTGATTATTACAATTTCTTTTATAGTCAAATCTTTTTTATTTACTAAATATAATATTGAAGTTTCGATTATTGTGTATATTGCAATGATTATAATCACTAGCCCTATTAGTCCTTCAATTCCTAGGGTGTAAGTAAATTTTTGAATAAACATTGTAAGGAACATAAATATTGCAAGCATTATTCCGGGGAGAAAGATGTTTGCCAC
>CAZIPK010000024.1:0-10196 GCA_964541135.1 uncultured archaeon
CATTACAATCCCTAACACAACTACCAATACTCTCATTCACATCACACAAACCATCCCCACACAAATCAACCAAAGGACAAAACTGCACAGCACCAACATCAGGCAAAGAACCACAATAATAACCACTAGTAATACCAGGCAAAGGACCAATCAACCTACCATTAACATCCTGCACAACAGACAAATCCAAACCCCTATCAACCACATTACTATCAGCAGAAATATTAAAATCAACACCCCCAGCAGGCAACCAAAAATAATTACTACCAGACTGAATATTATTCACACCAAACCAAGGAGGAATTACCCCAACCCCATACTTCCACTCCAAACCCTTCACCAAATTACCCACCCAATTATAATTAAAACTGCCCATGAAATGACGGCTAATATTACTGCCCTGAGGATAAACAGCTCTTGGCCCTGAAATCAAATTATTAATAATGAAAAAATTCGGAATTAGACCATACTGATCGCCATATGAATTTAAAGCTACTCCTTGATTTCCACCGCTAAAACTGTTGTGATAAATATACCCCTCAGGCTGCGGATTAGGAACCGGCTTATTACTAAACCAATGAAACCAAAAATGAGACCCAGCATCTTCGGGTTGCCTAAAAAAATTTTTATAAATAAAAACTTTTCTCGGGCTTGAAACATCAAGCTCGTGAAGTCGAATGTTAATATGATTATTATAAAAATTATTGTCAAAAATTTCCAAATCAACTAAACCTGCCCGCACAACAATTCCAACACTTGAAAAATCCTCTATTTTATTTTCACTTATTTTAATTCTGCTGCTGATTGTTCCAACTTCATTATCCATTGAAAAGCCATTCATGCCCTCATGAATAAAGTTTTTTGATATCTCAATATCACTTACCCCCCCGCCAATAGAAATACCAAGACCAGAACCCTTGAATATCCAGTGGTGTTGCCACTGATAAAAAGCCTGCATTAAGCCGTCCTCATAATCCGTACTTCCTCTCCAAGTCCCAGTGTTCTTAAATCCATAATGATCATAATTTAGTTCATTATTCCTGACAATAATATCATGCGTCCCAGAACCAATGGTTATTGAATTTAGGTTTCCTGAAACAAAATTATCTTCAATAATTATGTGATGAGTATTTGCCCCAATTATTCTAAAACCGATTGAAAAGCTCTTCAGCTTAAATCCTTTAAAGGTAATATGATGATGGTTATCAAAGAGGATAGTCTGCCCAGAATCTGAAACTCTTGTATTATAATTATTCGGATTTGAACGATCCTTTAATCGAACATAAGTGTTCCCATCACTCTTATACCCAAAAATCCCATAAGTCAAATCCCAAAAACGTATCGGCCAATTACAAGCAGGATTTCCACCACAATGCTCTGGATTATCAACATCATAATTAAGGTCAAGAGTACTGTTAAAAAGAACCTTCCAAGAATCATCACTCATATTAGGGCTTGGATTGGTCGTATCAGCATCTTCAACAATTGAGTCTAAATTCATCCCATCAACAGTTATTGCAGACGGCCTATATGCATAAGGCCGGAAAACAAAATTTTTTTTATACACCCCCTGACCAATTTCGGGTGCCGGGATCCAATTCTTCGCCAAAAAACCAGCCTCAATAGTAACTAACCGTTCCCCATTTTGCCCCCTTTGCCCCTCAATCACAATAGGACTAGCTTCAACTCCAGAATTTTTCATAACAAGATTCTCAGCATAAACCCCAGCCTTAACAAAAACCCTGTCCCCCGCAACCGCAACATCAACACCCTTCTGAATACTCTTAAACGGCAAAACCTCAGAACCAGGATTAGAATCACTTGCCGCAGGATTAGGACCATCAACAAAAAAAGTAGTTGCAAAAACACCAAAAGGAATTAATAAAATTATTAGAAGAAACAAAAATAACTTTGTCAAAAATGAATTAAAACAATTCACATAAATTCCAGCAAACATTATGACCAAATAAAAAAAGGATTAAACTAATATAAAAGAATTCTTTAAGAGTCTTTCAAAACCCAAACCTTGGCTTTGAGCGTTTCTTGCCGTAAATGATTACGGCTATAACTATTAACAACAAATATAAGAAACCCAAAACAAAATAAGCTTCTGACAATCCAAGAATCCCGACTGCCTCAGTTATTGCCCCGTATGCTACGGAAAAAATTGCAAGGCCAGAGAGGAACAAAACATCTTTCATTATTATAGATGATTCTTTTTGCTTGAATAATTCTCCTCGTGCAACCATTGCTGAAAGAATTGCTCCCGCAAGCGCGCCAAAAACATAGCCCAATAATTCAGGCGGGCCATGCCCCACTAGAAGGCTTTGAGCCATTCCAATCCACTTGTCTGAATTCCCAACTATTATAGTTTCACCAAAAAACACTCCGAGAATTGAGGCATTCCAAGCAATGATAAAAATTGCTCCCACGCCGTACAACAAGGACAAAACAATTGTAAAAATCAAAACCCCTGCATTGTTTTCAAAAATAAACCAGGTGCAGGAAGGAATAGTGCTGTTCTTTGAAAGGCAGGCATCAAAACCAAAAGCGCTTGCCATCCCCGAAATTGAAAAAGGAACCCCTTTATCGCAGCTGCCCGAACCAGAAATTGCGCAAAAAGAATTAATCTGTTCCTCAAACAAAATCGCACGCTGAGCAGGCGGCACTATAGAATAATAAAAAGCAAAAGCAACAATTATCCCAACAAAAATCCAGACAAAAAGCATTATTAAGTTAAAATGCCTGGCAAAAAAAGTGGAAAAATGCTTTCTTGAAGCGACCTCATCAGCCTCCTCATCGCTAAGAACATTAAAAATAAGAGGCACAAGGCCGATGGTTATGAAAGCCACTGAAAGAATGGACGCATGCGTCGGAAACATTAATTCAGCAAAAAAAATGCTGCCCGCACAAATCAAAAGAGTAATGAAAAAAATGAATATTGGGTGGGTGCGGATGTTTTTCTCCCCAATAATTGACTCAAGAACCATTAAACCACAGCTTTATAATCCTTTACTAAAAATTAATTCTTAACAAACAAGAATAAAGACTATTTTTGTGTATAAAATACTTATGGTGGCGATAATGGCTGAAAAAAAGAAAATCTTGTTGCCGGGAGAATTCATCGCAACAGAAGAAGAGTATGCTAGCGGTAAAAACACTTACGCTAAAAGCGGGCACATACTCGCAACAAGCGTAGGAGTAATAGAATTTGATGAAATAAACAAGGAAGCAAAAATAAAAGGCGCAAGCATTGAAGAAATAAAAGAAGGGGACGTCATTTATGGGCAGGTTAATTTAGTTAAAGAAAATAACGCTGTTATTCAGCTCTTGAGCTCGGAGAAAGGCAAAAGAATAACTGGAATTACAATAGCAACCCTTCCAATAAGAAATGTTTCAAATGAGTATGTAACCGAATTAAAGAAACTGATAAAAATAGGGGACATAATTAAAGCAAGAGTGGCAATGAAAAGCGAGCTTGGAGTTGATTTAACAACAAAAGACAAGGGATTTGGAGTATACAAGGCTTACTGCACTAAATGCAGAAAAGAATTAAACTACTCAAACGGCAAACTAATGTGTCTTGCTTGTGGAAGCGTTGAGGAAAGAAAATGGTTTGAAGCAGAAGATACCCCAAGAGAAAGAAGGCAAAATAACGGGTATGGAAATGGCGGGTTCGAAAGGGAAAGAAGACCGTTTAATTCTTTTAGAAATGATCGGCCAAGGGGACACAATGGTTTTAGGCCAAAAAGAAGATTCTAAAAAAACTAAATCCTCTTTTGCCAAATTCCAAATAACTTAATGCCTAAAATAACAACCCCCCAAATTAAAATTTAAAAAAATCCCAAAATTAAAACAAGCTAAAAACCAAGCATTTAGCCAAAAAAAGCACCTTGAGGGAATATTTTTAATACTAACCATAAGGGAAATAAATGAGCAGGTGGGCAGATGAAACTAAGTGTAATTCAAAATGAGAAAAATGATTTAGAAGTTTATATTGAAGGAGAAAGGCACACATTGCCAAATATTTTACGAGAAAAAATATCAACTGATTCAGCAGTGGAATTTTGCGCATACAAACTAGATCACCCACTGGACAAAAAAGCAAGGCTAATTGTAAAAACAAGCGGCAAAAGCCCAAAAAAAGTGGTGGAAGAAGCAATAAAAACAATAAAAGAAGAACTAGCAGAATTCAAAAAAGAAGTGGATAAATTAAAGTGAAAAACAACCACGACAAACTAAATTCCCTTAATAAAAAAATTACTTTTATTAAATTGCATAAAATTTCAAGAATATTTTTGTCAATAACATTCAAAATCTTGCCCCCGTTTCTACCAAGCTTTAAATAAAGTTATTTCCAAAAATCAATATATGCCCCCAATCATAATTGGCTTGTGCGGAAAGAGTTGCAGCGGCAAATCAACGCTTGCAGCACAAATTGCAAAAGAAAATCCCCAAGTCACCGCAATATCAATTGACAACTTTTTTAAAAAAGAATCCCCTATAAAGCATAAGGGGCACAATAACTGGGACTGCATGGAATCAATACTCTTTGAGGACTTCAAAATAACAATTAAGAAATTAAAAAATGGGGGTGTTGTAAATATTCCTTCAAAGGGACACACAGAAGTATTTGACAAAAAAATTACGCCTAATAAAATAATTCTTGTCGAAGGGTTTTTGCTTTTTGCCGACAAGGAACTTAACGAATTGTTTGACAAAAAAATATTTGTTGATGTTTCGAATGAAGTGCTCGTTGAAAGAAGGTTAAAAAGGGATCAAACAATAAGAGTCAACCAGCAGGAATACATTAATGAAGTGCTACTGCCTTACTCAAAAAAATTTGAAGAAGTGCAAAAAGAATACGCAGACATTATTTTAAACGGGAACAAGGAATTTGAAAAAGCAAAAAAAGAACTGGACAAAATAATAGCCGAATCAATGAATAAAAAATAAGCAAGAAATTTAATTTAATAAAAGGGATTTGATTTAATAATAATTTTAATTAAATTAACTTTAATTAAATAATAGTTTTAATTAAATTGTTTTACAAAAAAATTAAATTGGCTAACAAAGAAAAAGCCCGGCAAATAAATAATTTTTTTATTTTTTCTTTTTTAATTTTCGAACAGGTTTTTCTTTTCCCTTTGACTTCTTGACAGCCCCATCAACATACCCTTTAAGCAATTTCTTGTAGTACTCGCTCTTCTCTGGGCTCTTTGAATTTTTACTTGAATTAATCATCCCAGTAAAAGACTCCGCAAGCTTTGAAAACTCACTTGGAAAGAAAACCTTGCTGCCCTTGCTGTTAGCCATGTTCTCAATGGCTTTAATGTAATAATACGAAAGGGATTTTTCATCCAAATGAGAAGCGGCTTCTTTTACTGCATCAATCTCAGCCTTATGCCCTAAAGCCCTCTCCATTCTTGCAAGCTTTTGCTGGACAGAGGCTTTTTGCTCATGCATTGCATTAAGCACGGACTCAGGAATATCAACGCTTTGGATTTCAATGGATTCAATGGTTATTCCCCAGCTCTTTGAAACCTTCTCCAAATTCTCCTTAATTTTAGCGTTAATCCCTTCAATGTTTGAAATAACTTCACTTAAGTCCATCGAGCCAATAACATCACGCAAAGAAGAAGTAATGAAAAGCTGAGAAGCCTGGACATAATTCTCCACTTCAATAACCGAGTTAACAACACTTTGGTTATCCTTCTTCACTTTAAGGTACACTACAGCATCAACAATCACTTCCACTCCGTCACGAGTAACAACCCTTTGTTTAGGCACATCAATTGTTTTTACCCTCAAATCAACATGGTCATAAGTCTCAATAATCGGCCAAATTAATGCCCACCCAGGGCCCCCCACACGGTGAACTTTTCCAAACCTATAAATCACAGCCCGTTCATAATCAACCAACTGCAAAATAACATCATACTTATAAAAGATATAAATCGCAAAAACAAGGAGCCCAATCCAAATCAAATTAGTCAAAACAAAGCTCCTATAATAAAAAATAGCCCAAATAATGCCAATTATGGCCAAAATAAGGATTGCAAAAATGACGTACTTAAAGTTCTGGGCAGCCAAATAATCACAACCACATAATAAAAAGCATTATTTATATATAAGGTTAATCTGCTTAATATATTATTAATAGATAAGGGGTATTATAAATAGTTTTGCAATGAGGACAAAAAAACATGCATCAAGCACGAAGGGCAAAACAGAAAAATTGTCAAGAAAGAATTTATTTATAAAAAAGAATTTTGAAAAAAAGAGTTGATTAAATTGAAAAACAAAGTTTTTGTAGTGTGCGTGGACAGGGACAATGATCTTGGAAGAAAAGCAAAAGTCCGCGGACCCATTGTAGGCAGGGAAAATAATCTCTCCGCTGCCCAAAAACTAATCCTAGCAGACCCAAGCGAAAGCGACGCAAACACCATGTTTGCGGCAATAAAAAAACTCCAAGAAGCAAAAAAACACTACAAAAATGCCGAAATAGTTACAATAACCGGGGAAGGCAAAATCGGGCTAAAAGCCGATAAGGAAATAAACAGGCAGCTTGACGTTTTAACAAAACAATACAAAATAGAAGGATGGATTGTGGTTACAGATGGGGCAGAAGACAACCAAGTAATGCCCCTATTACAATCAAGGGCCAAAATAATATCCACCGAGCAAGTAATAATAAAACAAGCACAGGCAGTGGAATCAACATTTTATACAATCAAGGAAGCATTAAAGGATCCGGGAATTGCAAGGCTTGCACTAGGGGTGCCTGGAATAATACTAATTGCAGTATTCGCTTTTGGAAGCGCATCCCTTCAAATAATTGCACTAATTGCAGGGGCATATTTATTATTGAAAGGATTTGGAATAGAGGATAGAATATTTGGGTTTATCAGGACACTCTCTGAAAGCTTTAGCGAACAAAAAGTTGCAAGCTTTGTGTTTTACGTAATAGCAATAATCCTGCCCCTAATAGGATTATGGCTTGCATATTTACAATTAATGTCAGCAGAATTTATTGATATCAGTATTGACATTGCCTCAGCATTAAGGGCATTTTACCCGCTAGCAATGTTTGGAGCACTATCATTCATAATGGGAAAAGCAGTTGAAGCATACTCAACAAAAAAAGCATACTTAATAGGGAATCGAATTGTGCAAGGAGTTTCAGTTATATGCGTTTGGGCAATAATTGACGGAGGAACCTTAGTATTCTTAAGGCAAGCAGAATTATCCTGGGTGCCAGCAACAATAATGCTAAGCTTCATACTAATAGTAGCATCAATAAGAATCGGGAGAATATTTGATGTACGTGACAGAGTAAGCAAAATATTTATCGGGCTAAATGCAATGGATGAAGAAGGAAATTATTTAGGAAAAATAATTTCCGCGGACAAGAAAAAACAAACCATCCTAATCCAAGAGCCAAAAACACAAAAAACAATTGAAAAACAAAGAAAACAATTCAAACTAATTAATGGAATAGTAATAATAAACTCTTAAAAAAAATAACTCTAACTTAAATTAACGCTCATTAAGGCGCAAAATTAATTAATTTTTTCTAATTCATCAACAACAATAAAGTTGCTTTAAAGAAAGCATCGCGCATCACATTCTCAATAAATTAGAAAAAGAAAATCAAGTGCAATTGCCGCCACCATCAAACTGAACCCAGTTTGACGCATTGCAAAAACAAGGCTCATTCATGGAAGCATCATAATAAATTGAACCAGTAGTTGAAGAATCACAAGAAGGGGGCGAATCATTAGGGTTAAGCCGCATTATGGAATTAATATCCGCGCTTGACGCTTTAACAAAACCCTTAATAGCAATATTCCCGGCCTGAAGGGAAGAAGAATTAGCATCAATCAAAGTCAATAAATCTGAACGGTAATAATCCTCCATTGAGCCCCTATTATAATACAACTGATTTTGCGTTGCAGAATCAATAAAAGAATCAAGCATAATAAATCCAGCAATCTGGCCATTAAACTGATTATTTCCAGACTCATCACTCCCAAAATAAAAAGGCTTGCCCACAGGATCTTGAGGAGTCCAAGAGGTTGTAGAAGAAAAAGCATTGCCATTTAATCTGCATTGATTACTGTTAAAATACCAGCCGCAAACCAAATGATTCCAAGTGTATCTTGTTGGAGAAGTTGTTGTGCTTGCAGTTAAAACCCAAGAAGACCCATTATAATGTTCAACAGCAATTCTATCATTTGTTCCATCAAGCCTTACACGCATAATGTTAGGAACTACAAAGAAATACTTATCCTCAGCATCCCCCGTTAAAGCCGAAGTCCAATTAGGTTTAAACCATAAAGAAAACCCTCCTTTTTGGGATTTAAACCCAGGAACCGAGGGGTAATACAAAACCTCTTTAGCTCTTGTTCTTGCAGTATCCTGAGTGAAAATATATCCAGTAGGAATATTTACTGCAGTATTATTATCTTTTCGTTCAATCTGCAAAGCGTCAAGATAAAAATCTTCTCCAGAGCCATTCACATAAACCCCCACATACCAATCAGCCGCAGTAGGAGTAAATTCAGCAACCAATCTATGCCAACCATTCCCCATAAAAGTGTAAGTCGTAGTAAGCGCACTGGAAGCCGTACCAGTTGCAGCATACATACTCACTATTGTACTATCAACACTTCCCCCCCAATAACTAGTATTATTCCTCCAAACATAAGCAGTAATTTGGTGCTTCACCGCCGCTCCCCCAAAATTAATTACCTGATAATACCTGCAAGTTGCAGAAGAAGTTAGTTTTGCAGAATAATCCCCATGAATAGCCAGATCATTTGTTTTTGACGCAGTGCATCCTGCCTGTGCGGTCCAGCCGGTAGGAGCATTACCATCCTCAAAAGAAGAATACAACGCAACATTTGTTCTTGCTTCCTCCATATTAATTCCTAAATTAGCTGTGCCCCTCACAGTGTCATAATAGTAAGCATTTGCATAAAGGCCGCTGTCAATCCTTGGGAAATTAGCATCAACGCTTAAGAGCTTATTTGAAGCATCACTCCCAGATGTTGCGGTCCCATTTATCCCATCATTTCTTACAAAAACCCCCCTCTCCATTTTAGAGCCATCCACTTTGTCATTTTGGAAAGGCAAATGCAAAATAGCGTGCGAAGAAAAAAACGAAGGAGCATCAAACGCATAATAAGACGGATAAAAATAGGTGGAAGTTGTTGAACCAGTACTTACCGAACCAGCATACATTTCCCCAGTAATCCTAATGCTCCCATACTGATAATTCCTACTATTTCCCATCAAGGCAACATAATTCTGGCTCTGATAATCATTAAGCGAAGCTTTTGAATAATAAATAGCATCCACTTCACTATTTTCCAAACTCCTATTAAAAACAGCAAAATTTCCAATCAACGAGTCCGCCCTGCCCCCCGCAGTTGATTTATTCCCCACATAAAGCAAGGTTGAAGTAGTTATTTGCGCCCACTGAGGAGTCCAAGTAACAGAAGAACTAGCCAAATTGCCATCAACATAAAGTTTTAACCCCAAAGTGTTATCCCACCTAAAAGAAACATAATGCTCTTGTCCCGCAATAAAATTTGTTGGAATTGAAATTGAAGCATTAGTCCAAGAAGAACCATCATATAATTGGCCATAAAATTTTTGATCAGAATAAGAGTAATACATTCTAATTACGTTTGGCACCTCCACAAAATAATTGTCCGCAACCGGCTGTCCGGTCGACCAGCCAGGTTTAAACCAAAAAGAAATAGATCCTTTATGCGGATATAGTATATAATCTGTGGCGAGTATTCCAGCTAGCCCCCTTCGAACATAATAATTTAATGTTTCCTCCCCCCTGTAATACAAAGAAGTAGTGTTAGTCATATAAGTCGTAGAATAAGGAACGCCAAGATTTGAATTATCTGATTCAATCTGGCAAGCATCAATAACAATATTCTGATTAGGCTCAAGTTGAACTCCATAATTAACAGCCCCCCCAGTGCCCACAACAGTGCCAGTCATTTTATACCAACCATTTTTGAGAGGAGTATAATTAGTATCAATTGGAGTGCCCGCATATAACCTAACCACTGAAGAATTAATTGCCCCTTCAGTTGAACCAGTAGAAGTAAGCAAAGCGTGGCAAAAGAAAGGATAAGAATTTCCATTAGTCAAAGTAGTTGCCCTATACAGCT
>CAZIPK010000025.1:0-4340 GCA_964541135.1 uncultured archaeon
TCAAGCTTGCTGTTTTAAAAACGGGGGCAGAGTGGCTGGGAGTAACTAATCCAGGGGATGAAGAAGTAATAAGGAACAAAATCAAGGAAAAAATGATTAACCCTGTTTTTTAGCCTAAGGAAAAGGATTTAATATTGAAACTAACATAATTTTTTTGATTTTTAATGAAAAATAACTTTAATAAAAAAAAAATTTACAATTATTCCGTTGGGTTGAAATTCTTTTTTTCCATTGCATTGGCTTTGCTTTTTCTTTCTTTTATTGGCTGTACTTCTTCTCCTAATGACTTGAAGTATTTGGATAATTTGTCAAAGTTGCAACAAAAGCACGGAGTAAGCAGTGCTTTTTCAGTTAACCTTGCTACTATGAATGATTATATAAGTGAGGCAGCAGTTTTGGCGGGAAGTGCAAGCCCGGCTTCAAAGAAAATTATTGAGGCTGAGATTTACTCTGCACAGGCTTTTTATTATTTAAATAAAGCGTTGGATGATTCACAAAGCCTTCCATATCCAATACAAAGCTGCACTTCAAAGGAGTTCAAATCGGCTTTATCCAGCGCAAGTCTTTCAAAGGATTATATTGCCAAAGCAGTAATTTCAATTTCTTCCCTTTCGGATAATGACAAGGCGCATTTAAGAGCAGGGCAATTAGAAGTTGTTAAGGGATATGAAGAAAAAGCTGATGCATTAATCTTGGGATTAAAAGAGAAGTGCTAAACAAAAAAAGCACCAAAATAATTCAATAAGACAATACTAATTAGGCAATAGGTTAATTAGACTTTAACAATTACCTTTTCTTGATTTTAATTTCTTAATTACTCTTTCCTTAATTTAATTAAATTCATTTTGCCATATTCTTTTCAGATATTAATTTTTAATTTTTGTTTCTTTTAAAAGAAATTATTCCCGCCACTAAGGCAACTAAGAGGAGCACTACAATAAAATTGTTGTCTGGAACCACTGGCGCTTCTAGAACTTCATTTGACACTAAGATGGTTATTTGGGATGAATTGTCTGAAATAACTGTTTCTCCTGGAAAAGTGCTTGTTGTTTTGAAACTCAAGGAATAAATTCCTTTTGAAAGGGCCGCAGTATCATAAGTCCACTCTTCATCAAATGGGGTTGTGCTTAAATCCCAATTAGTACATGGGCCTGCAAGCGGGCCATTTGGGCATAATTGTATGACTTTCCCCATTTCATCGGTCAAAAATAAATTAAAGTCAGCATCATAATTGGTGGCTCCTGAAAATGTTTCAGAAACCTTCAGCCTTATTTTCAAATCATCCCCAATTGCATACCTGCCTTTGTCCGTATTCATCTCAACTGTAATAAAATTCTTTGAGTAAACCATCGCTTTCTGACAGCTAATTGTTTGATCCCCCACAAGCGTTGCTTTAGCAATAAAGGGCCCTTCTTGGTTATAATTTGCGCATTTAAATGTGCATGAACCAACAGTGTTGTTTACACAACCTGCAGAAACAGCCTCAACCAATATCCCCCCATCACCACACTCAGGAGTCACAGCGTTAACTTTTTCCTCAAAATTATTAAAAGTAACTTTATATGTTACTGTTTGGCTTGAAGAATTAACCGCATTATGCACCGCATCTTCCCTTGTCAAAGTGCACGAAGGACCAGGAATGTCAACGGTAAGTGGAACACTGCAACTTGCGTTTGGATCTGTGCTACTTGAAACAGTTGAACCTACCGTCCATACTCCATTATTTCGGTAGTTTCTACAACTAAAATAACAATTAAAAGCATCACAGCTTGGGGTGCCCACTACCGTTCCACCACCACAGCTATCTACTATTGCCGTGGGAGTGCTTGTAAAGTTAGTGTGATCCACCACAAAATTCACTGTTTCAGTTTTGTCAACAACTTTTGGGGTTGATGCAGTCATGGTGCAAGAAGGCATTGGGCCTGTTACCTCTACGCTATTTTGGCAAAAAAAGGTGTACCCTGAAGCAGCAAGACCAATACTTGATACGACAGTCCCTCTTTCTTTATAATTTTCACAAGTATAAACACAACTACCACTGCTGCCTAAACAAAAGGTGTGTGGCAGCCCTAATGTTGCTCCTCCCCCACAAGTGATAAGATTGTTATTAACAGGGGCAGTAAATCCTGAGAAGTTAACGGTATAAGTTACGCTATTAGGTATAGAAAAATTAACTGTTGCAATACTTGGGGTTACTGAGCAAGTTGCCACTGTTGGGAGATCATACACAGTAACAGTAGCCGAAGAACAATCAGTAACTACTCCAGTATTTTTGTTCCTTATCGTGGCATCCAAGTCTCCTTTTGACCCTGAAGTCATAAAAGTGCATCTAATATCATTTTTGTAAGTCAAATCTACTGGGTAAGTGCATGAGCTAATGCTTGGAAAACTCCAAGAATAATCATAATCATCCATTTCTTCACTTGGTATTAACATCCCTCCCCTTTCAATCCAAATATCCGCATTCATTGTTTCATTTTTATAAACATTTATTTGTGAAATTCCTCCAGAAATATCACAAGTTAAAGCCCCTACGGGGATTACAGTTATATTTTTTCCAGCGCAATCAATGACTGAGCCATCTATTTTTGATGTCGCAGTGGCATCCAATTCTCCTTTTGGACCAACTGTTTGAAAGCCCCACTCGCCTCCGCACTTTATGTCGTGTTTGTAAGTAGCATTTAATGGATAAGTACAATCAGAAAGTTCTGAAAAAGACCAAGAGAAATTATAATTTAGATAATCTGATAAGGGCAGTGCCGCACCATCATTTCTCACAGTAATTTCACATTGCTCAATTTGACCCAGCAATGGTGTTCCCCCACCATAGCACCAAACCTCGCAAGTCTTTGCGGCAAAACCAAACTGAATTAGTATTAGTAAAATAATTATCAAAAATAAATGCTTTGCATTAATGTCTTTCAAAAGAATCACTATTAAAAAACCGCTTTGAACTATATAAAATTAACTTTGCCACTAGGCTTTGGGGCAAAACCTTTGAAATTGATTTTCGTGCTTCAAGCACTCGCATTTTTTCTTTTATCCTAATTTAGCCAATAAAAATCACTGGATTGAATTTGTTTGCCAAAAAAATTGCAATAAAATTTTTCTAAATTGCTTTAAATTTTCCCCAAGAAACACTTTTATACTTGAAAAATTAATATTAGGAAGGATTTGAATGACTTTTTTTGCAAAAAAATTATTTTCAAGTTTTTTCTTTTTTTTGTTTTTAGTTGTTTTTTGCGCAATTGTTTTTTCCGCAAGTGATGAAGCTATGCCTTTGCAGCCAATTGAATTTGATTTGGCTAATTGTTTTGATTATTACAAATTCAACAGTGTTAATATTAGTTTTTCAGGAGGAGTTGATTCTTTTTCCCCTAGCGCCACGGCAGGTTTTGATGCGGAGTTAAAAAACAACAATCCCTATCCATTAGTGGATGGATTATTGTATGTGAAGGTGTTTAGGGAACAGGAAGGTATTTTTGCCCAGAGAAACGGTTTTTTGCTTGTTGACCAGTTTGTTGCAGTGGAAGGAATTAATCTTGATGCTAATTCAGAAAAAAAGGTTTCATTTAGTTGGGATGTTCCTGCTTTTGCTATTGAAGGCAACTATATTATTGCGGGTTTTTTTGTCACGGGCAAAAAATTCAATATTTCAGGATTATCCTTCACTGATGATGTGGTTGGTTCTTTTCACAGTTTTAATGTTTCTAAAGGAAATGTTTTTGGAGTAGCGTTTGAAAAAAATTCAGTAAGAGTTGACAATGAGGCGTATAATTTTGCGTCTTTTACTCCAAAAGTGGATAAATCAAAGCCTGTTCTTATTAATGTTCAAATAAAAAATGATTTGAATTACAGTATTAACGCCCCTATTACTTGGAAGGTTTATGCGTGGGATGCTCTTGGCGAGGGGAATTTGATTGAGTCAAAAACTTTTTACACTGATGTTGCTGCTAAGGGACTCACAAATGAGGAGTATGTGGTGAATGATAATAAAAATCCAGTTTATTTGGTTGTGGCTGAGTTAAATTATGCTGGAACCAAATCCATTCTTGACATAAGGTTTACCAGGGATGGCGTTAATAGGCCAAGAATTAATTTCCCTTCATTAAATTCTTTTCCAATCAAGGCAAATGAAAATGTAAAAGTTTTTTCCTGTCTTCACAATATGGGGACTGCTGATTCCATTCCAAACGGGGTTCTGAATTTGAAAATATTTAATTCAAAGAATAATTTAATAAAAACCATTAAGTATTCAGGAGATATTTCTGGGGAAGTAATGGGTTTGACAAAAGACTTTTCCATTCAAAGTGATGAAGACAAAATAACCATTGTTGCAG
>CAZIPK010000025.1:4350-8282 GCA_964541135.1 uncultured archaeon
AGGCGGAGGTTGTTTATGATTGTGAATTAATTAATCCGGATAAGTGTTTTGTAACGCAATCCCCCCTACCTAGCCCAAAGCCCCCAATTTATCCAGAACCCCCTCAAAATAACTCTTTAATGGCGGTTTTTGCCGTAATAGCAGTTATTTTAATTCTTTTAGGAGTAATATTAATTATGCGTAAAAGGAAGGGAATTAACGTTGCAAAAATTGCTCCTGTATTAGTATTGTTTTTTGCACTTTTTTTATTTGCATTAAATGTTAATTCTGCTTCAATAACTTGGAGCGGGAATTACGACAAGAACCTTTATTATTTGGAGACTTATGCGGTTCCGCCAACCGATTCCCCTTACTGGTGCAAGGGCTTGGGCCAGACTAATTTTGAAGTGACTTATGAGGTTAAGGCTTTTTTGGAAGGAACTAATATTGAGTTGGCAAATAATGCTACTGTTCCCCGCGGAACCAGGGTTGATTTTAGGATTACTCCAAAACAAAACCAGCACATTTCCTTTTTTGGAACAGGTTATTCTGCTGACAGCCCGTATGGTGTTTGGTTTGCAAATGCAGCTTATCCTGGAGCAGCCAGTGTTTTTAACTGCCACTTGCAGGAAACCACAAGAGCTGCGGCTAATTGCGGAGCAGGCATTGGGTTAAACATCCCATTAACAAGAACAATTTACACTGCGTTCACCGTGGACAATACAAGAAACCCAAGTATTAGGAGATCGGCAGCTTCAGTTGGCGCTTCTTGCAATCCCCAAGTAACTAATTGTAATTTGGATACGGCCGGTTTGTTCATGGCAGAAGTAACTTTTCCAAGAACTAGCGGAAAGTTGTATTATGGTTTTACTAGCGCAGCAATAATGGCTATTACCAAAACTAACTGGGTTATGGATGATGATGCTGCGCCTGTTCAAATTGCTTCCCCAACTCCTATGAGGAAATTAAAAGATGGAAGAACTTTTATTGGAGGAATGCCTGATCCAAGTGACTTGGAAGAGTTTGAACAAGAAATCCCTGAGCAATCAATTATTTTCAGGCTTAATGTTGTTGCTCCAACCACTCCTCCTGATTGTGCGGCGATGACTGTAAGCGGACCTCCTAATCCAAGTGTTGCTTGTGAAAATTACGCTTATGGTTTTAGGACTACTGATGCAGAGGGGGACGGGATAATTTATAATATTGATTGGGATAATGACGGGGATGTTGATGAATTGCTTCCTTCAAGCGGTTCTGCGCCTTCAGGAGTTATGCAAACAGCTAACCACATTTATCCAGGGGCAATGGGAATGACAGTGCCAATGACTGTTAAGGCTTTTGCAAAAGATGATAAGGGGAATATTTCAAAGGATGGGACAGGGAATGTGTGCTGGAAATCTTTAACAATTAACATGAATCCTTGTTTTAGGGCTTTTGCGGGGGGACCTTACAATGCAAGACTCAATACGGAAATAGCCTTAAATGGGACTGTTGTAGGCGGAACTGGGCCTTATTCTTATTCATGGAATTTTGTTAGTAATGGGGGTTCTTGCGTAATAACTTCTGGAGCAAACACTTTAACTCCAAGACTTAGTTGTAGCGTTGCATCTTCTTCAGTAATAATGCTGACTGCTAATGATTCAAGCTCCCCTGCTTTAAGCAAAACCGCTACTGCCAATATTGTTGTAAATAACCCTCCTGTTTTAACTGGAGGAAATTTTTGTATTAATGAAGGTGAAGCAGGGATACTATTAAGGAGCCGTACTGTTGACGAAGCGGTTCCTGTTGCAACTTATGCCATATCTAGCCAAATTGACCGGGAGGATAGCGAGGGGGAAACTTACTTTCCCCTTGATTGCGCTGTTTCTAGTTCAAGCCTTAGAATAACTCCTGATTTTGGTAATGGAGTGGAAGATGGGGATTGGTGCAGGGTTGTTGTTACTGATGAGATTGGCCAAACAAACATAGCCAGATTTTCTTTTTATCAAACCAAATTGCCTGATAATACTCCCTGCCCAAGAGCAATTATTGTTCCTCCACTAGTTGTTGATGCTGGGGGGCCTTACCATATTTCTTCCGCACAAGTTGGAGAGCCTTTTGAATTGGAAGGGTCTGTTAGTGGTGGAACTCCTTTTGTTGATGCTCGCGGTGAATATTATGATGTTTCTTGGAGTTTTTTAAACTCAGAATCATTGATTTCACCCGGATTGTTTTCCGAAAGTACTACTCCCACCCCTTTTATTGTAGCAAATGCGTTTGATGTTTGGGTTGGTCAAAAAATGTTCCAAGTAGTGCTTACTGCCCAGGATAATTCAACTCCTGTAAAAACGGGTTCGGATATTGCTGATGTTATTGTTGATTCTCCTGCGCCAGAGGGAGGAGTGGAAATGACGGTGTCTTGTTCTGCAGACCCTAATCCTCAATTTGAAGGAATGATAGTAACTTGGACGGGGGATATAAGTGGCGGCACAGCCCCTTATCAGGTGAATTGGGTTGAAGGCGGAACCAGTATTGGCGGGGAATTGACAAACAATACTCAAAGCCGTTTTGATAAGAGTTATAATTCACCTGGAAACAAAAAATTGACTTTTAATGTGGTTGATAATGCAATGCTTACCGCATTTACTGAGTGCTCGGTAAATATCAGGCCCGAACAAAGCATTAAATGTGTTGATTATGGTGGGACTTGCCAGGATGAGGATATTTGCATTCCAGAAAACAACAAAAATCCCGTTAATGTTCCGGGGCTTTGTAATCAAAATCAGGTTTGCTGTGTAAATTTAGCTTCTTCAGGATCAGAGAACTCCATAGTTTCTCTTACAGGAGCATTTGTGGATCAAAGCAAAATAGAGCTTTACTACAACTGCAAAAAACAAACAAACACTGCCACCATAACTTTAAGTACAGCTGATGGAAGTTATTCCAAAACAAAACTTAATCAAACTTGCGAACAAAGCCCCACAATATCAAAAAATGAAATACTTGATGATGACCCGTCAAACCCATTCCCTATTGATTCCATGGTTACTGCAACGCTTACAATCCAAGAGCCTTGCGATGTGTGTGTTAAATCTGTGACAATTGGTTTAACAAGCCCCGCAAATGAAGCCGAAGTCCCTGATAATTCTTTAATAGCGTTATTGGTTTTGATTGCATTTGTTTCTTTTATCGTGTCAAGAAAAAGAATTAAAACTAATAACAAGCAGTAATTATTAATGGGCGAAAGAGAAAATCTATTTTTTAAGCAGGGAGCAGAGGCGATTCTTGCCCAAAATTTTTTGGATGGTGTAAACGTTATTTCAAAAAAAAGATCCCCTAAAGGATACCGCAATTTCGAACTTGATTTAAAGATAAGAAAAGAGCGTACGAAGAGCGAGACAAAGCTGCTAAAGCAAGCCGCGGCAGTAATTAATACTCCTAAAATTGTTTCAATTAATGAAACTGATGGCGAAATTGTTCTTGAATTTATTAATGGCAGAGCTCTTAAGGAGGTTGTTGAAAAAAACCCTTCTTTGTGCATTGAAGCAGGAAAAAATATCCGGGTACTTCATGATTGCGGGGTAATTCACGGGGATTTAACGACTTCAAACATTATTGTTGCAAATGAAAAAGATTCTTTGCTTTTTGATAGAATAAAAAAGAACGGGCCTCTTTTTTTTGTGGATTTTGGATTAGGTTTTTTTTCAAAAAAACTCGAGGATAAAGCGGTGGATTTAGTTGTTTTCAAGAAAACCTTTAACGCTACCCACTCGGGCTTAAAAAACGGCTGGGAACTAGTAATGCAGGGGTATTCCCCAAATAAAGAGCTTGTTGAAAGGATGAAAGCAATTGAAAAAAGGGCCAGGTATCATTAGCCGCCAATAATTTAATTAATTTTTTTGCTAGTTAGTTCTTTTTTTGAGGCATTTACCCAACCCCCTAATTAAATCGCCTTCAGTTTTTTGATTAGGATT
>CAZIPK010000025.1:8292-10109 GCA_964541135.1 uncultured archaeon
ATAATTAAGGAAAGGGGGTGTGTAGCGGGAGAAGATAATAACAAAATAATAATTTAAATTAAAAAAAATAAACTTAAAAAAAAATTTAATGCCTAACCCGCTTTGAAAAAGACCCTAGGCAAGCTTTATAAATATTCTTTTTCGTAATTTGTTTATTGATTTTGTTGTTCTTTTCCAAGCCGTAAAAGAAACCCAAAATTTTGAATAATAAAAGGGTTTTTTGAATTTGGTTGGAAAGGTTAAATATTTAGGTAATTTTTATGCCAGCAAAGAAAAAAAAGGATGATTCTGTTAAGGATTTCTCAAAAAGCGAGCTTGAAGAACAGATTGTTTCTCTTTCAAATGCGGGTCATTCTCCAAGCAAGATTGGGCTCTTATTGAGGGATGAATATAATGTTTTGGATTTTAGGGAAGTTAGCGGAAAAACTATTCAGGAAGTTTTAAAGGAAAATAATTTGCTTGGCGAAATGCCTGAAGACATGCTTAATTTGATTCGAAGAAGTGTTGTTTTGTTTAACCATTTAGAAAAGAATAAAAAAGATTACTCCGCAAAGAGGGGTTATGAGATTACTGTTTCAAAAATCAGGCGCTTGACTAAATATTATGCTAAAAAGAAGCGTATTCCCACAGGCTGGAGTTATACGCCAGAAAGAGCAGCATTGTTGGTAAAGTAAGGTGATTTATTGAAAGTTAGGGCAAGGCTTTTTGAGAACAAAAAAGTTGTTTTTGAGGGTGAGGGAATAGAAGCTTTGAAGAGAATTGATGTTTTGTTAAGAGAGTGATATGATGGCTGAAATTAAAGCAGCGGCTAAGAGCGCTTCGCAGAGAAAAACCGTTGATAAGTGGAAGAAAAAAAAATGGTTTACTGTTTCTTCTTCAAAGGTTTTTGATAAAAAGCCTTTAGGTGAGGTTCCTGCTGAAAAGCCAAAGAACTTGATGGGCAGAACTTTTAAAGTGACTCTTGATGTTGTTACTGGCCAGAGAACAAAGCGCGATTACAAAATTGCATTTAAAATTAATGATATTCAGGGACAGAATGCTTCAACAACCATCTCAAATTTCGAGGTAAACAAATCAACTATTGGAAGAACTATTAGGCGAAGAAACAGCAAGGTTGGTTTAGTTAAGAGAATTCCTGTTGTGGGCGGAGAAGCAGTAACTACAGTTATTGTTGTTACTGACAGGAAGGGGACTAATGCCCAGAAGACTTCAATCAGAAAGATAATTAATGAGCAATTGAATTTATTAAATGGAAAGGATTTTGAAATGCTTGTGGAAGAATTATTAATGGGTAATTTTTCAAACGAATTGTTTAAGTTGTCCGCCAAGGTTTGCCCAATAAAGAGGGTTATTGTTTCAAAAGCAACTTTTTTTGGGGCTAAATAATGCCGGAGAGCTTGTATGCCACTGACCAATATTATTGAGCTGGCTGCAATCTTTATTTTTTTAGCAGTATTCTCTATTTTTTGTTACCGTAAAAAGCTTCTTGATGCTGAGGGAGTTTTGATTGCAAATGCGGTAGGTCTTGCCGCAATTACTTACGGTCCTAACCCGATAATTGATCTTTTCACTGTTGTTGCTTTTTTCATTGTGGGACAGGTTGCAAGTAATTACCCGAAGAAAAAGCACGAGCAGAGGAATATATTCAATGTCATTGGGAATTCCTTGCCCGCTCTTGCAGCCCTAATACTGATTGTTTTTTACCCATCGTATTCCGTGTTGCTTGAATTTGCTTTTTTTGGGGCGATTAGCGCAGCCCTCGCCGATACTTTGTCTTCTGAAATAGGCTATTATTCAAAATCCCAGCCAGTATTAAT
>CAZIPK010000026.1:0-1834 GCA_964541135.1 uncultured archaeon
CCTTTCAAGTTCTTTAAGGATTTCAGTGTCTGTTGGGGGAGTGATTTTTAAGTCATCACAAACTTTTTGCTTCATTAAGGACCAGTCGCTAATTAAGGCGTGGTGGGACTTTTCCTCTTCTCCCAATAAATGCATTAAGCGTTTGGCGAATTTCTCCACATCGGAAAGGTGAATAACTACTTTTGGAGGCTCTTTTTCTTCCCTCCACCTGCTTAACCCAAAATCTTCTGGGTAAGAAAAAGTTCGGGCAAGCTTTTTGGTTAAGAAAATGTCTTTGCCGATGGTGAGGAAGAATTTCTTATCCTTATCCAAAGAGTTCTTTGCAAGGTCGGTCAAATCAAGCTCGTCAAGGAAGAGGGATTGTAAATCAAAAAAAATCTTTGCAATCCTTTGCATCCCGCTAATCCTTTCCTTTTGGGCATTTAAGTCATCAACTTTAGCGTCAGAGTATTTTTCAAGGAGCTGGCTCGCATTATTTAAAGAATTAACCAATTTCAAAAGGTTTTTTTGTTTTGAACAAAAGTCATTCAATTCAGCCGAAATAGCGTTTTTTAGCATTTCTTGTTCTGAAAAAGAAAGAATTGATTTCTCATCATCAATCTTTTCAAGCTCTGCCCCGTATTTTATTTTGGTAATTATCTGGTTCTTCAGCCCTTCTTTTAAAAAAGCCTTTACCAAATCGAGGTTCAAAAAACGTTTTGAAGAAAACTTTTTCTGCAACTGGGAAATTTTTTGAAGATTTAATTGAAGATTTTTTGCTGAAGCTAACATCAAGGAATGATTCTTTGAGAGTTCCTTACGCAAGGGCGAAAAATCAATTTCTTTTTTGGGTTTGTTTAAGGGTTCATTTTGGGTTTTGTTAGAATTATTTTCGCCAAAATCTTGTTCAATATTGGCAAGATTTTGGCTAACTTGGGTTTGGGGCTTAATTTTTTTATTTTTAAGCGAAGTTTTATTTGCAAGGGGGTTATTAAAGGGGACAGTTTTTTTATTGAAAGCTTTTTTTTCTTTCTCCTCCTCCGCCTTAATTTCTTCCAATTGGTCGGCGTAAAATTTTCTCCAATCCTTTAAAGTCTCCGGATAAACTCTTTTAAAAAAACGCATTATCGAGTCAAGGTCGTGGGGAATTTTTATCCGCTTAATATCATCATTCCTTTCATACGCGGCCCCCTGAATCAACAATTCGGAAAGAGAGCCCTTTTCTTCCCCAAGGGTTTGGCGGTCAACAAAATACAAATCGCCATTCTCATCAGCAATTTTTATTACGGATTTGAAGTAATTAGGCTCAATTTTTTCATCAGTAAGAAGGCGGGTAATTAATTCAGAAGGCACATAGTAGTAAATCGTTGCTTTTTTATGGTCCTTATATGACCTAAGTAATCGCCCCACTTTTTGAACAAAAGAAGTGGGGTTATAAATAGGGGACGCAATTATGCCGTGAGATGCGTAAGGAAAATCAATTCCTTCTCCCAGCGTTCCCACTGAAATTAAAACATTAAAATTTCCCTGCGCGAATTGTTGTTTTAATTCGTTAAAATAGCTCTTCTTTGAATACTTATCCGATTTTGAGTGGTATGATTTTGAGACTTTTTCACTAAACTTTGTGGCAAGCATTTGGTTCAACAAATCAGCCTTCTTTATCCTGTTAACGAAAACAAGGGTTTGAACGCTGGTTTTTTTTCCAATGTGGAATTGTTCCTCAAGAATTCTTTGAATACCTATAAAGTCGGTGTTCTTTGAAGTGAAAACATCAGGTTCAGAATCATTTCGGTTAGGTTTGGAATCTGCTTGGTTGTTATTATTTTCAGTTTCTGCATTAGCATTATTTCTGCCT
>CAZIPK010000026.1:1844-10010 GCA_964541135.1 uncultured archaeon
AAGATTCTTTTGGGGGTCTAAAAAATCTTCATGATCCATTGAAATTTCATTATCTGGAAGAAAATCATCATAAGCAGAGTCCACAAGATCGCTTGTTGGGTCATTTTCGTTCTGGATTTTTTTGAACAACTGCTTATTCACGGAGTAAAAAACAATTTTAATTACCGGGTCAAGTATTATTTTGTCCTGCAAGGCCTGTGAAAAAGAGTAAGTGTAAACAATTCCACCCAAATTAAAATCAGCATCTTTGCCCTTCTTTTTGGGAGTCGCAGAAAGCCCCAGCTTTAAATTAATTGGAGCGTTTGGGAACTTGTAATTCTCTGTTGTGTTATGCATCTCATCCACTATGAGAAACCATTGGTAATCCTTCCACTTGCACTCATTAAAGAACTGCTTAATCTGGTGAAAAGTTGAAATAAAAATTTTGTAATTGTGAATTTTGTCTTGCGCGCAAATATATGCTTTTGACTCGTTGTTGCTTGAAACCTCGTAAATTTCGCTTTGCTTGATTTTTGAGTAATCCTTAATCGCATCAATCCACTGCTGAATTAAGGTTAGCCTTGGGCAGACAATAAGCACTTTTAAATTAGGGTTCTCCTCAAGCTTTGAAGTGATTAATTTAATCGCAAGAATCGTTTTTCCCGAACCGGGCACCGCCTGAATGATTCCGTGCTTGTGCTTTTCCCAAGTACTAACAGCTTCTGCTTGCCAGGCTCTCAAAGCAGGGCCGTTATAAAGAGAGTGCATTAGGAGGTGTATTGAGGGAAAGAATTATAAAATTACCCTAAATAACTCTAAAAAATTATTTTCTTTGTTTTTTGAGCTAGTGCAATTAAGCCGTCGAAATCTTTGTTTTGTGGGTTGTTCAAAGGTTTCTTTTTTTACAGGGTTTTTGTGACATTTTTTGTTATATTGGCATTTACAATTTGGCTGTTTTGGATATAATTAAATACAACTTAAAACGAAAATATTGAAAGAGTTAGTTTTTTTATGAATCCAACAAAACGAAAGGCATTTTTAATGTCTGGGAAAGTTAGGGGTATAATTGCAAGCCAGCGGAGAAAAATGGCTTTGGAAGAATTAATTAGACTTAGAAGAAAAAAAGCCGCTACTCAAAGGGGGAAAGAAAAATTACACTTGCTTAATGTGGAAATTAGAAGGATTGAAAGCGCTTTAAATTCAATTCCTTTGAAATCAGTTCCTTTAAAATTAAAAGATTCAAAAAATCGTTCCAGGCAAGTGCAGGCAGGGATGGATAATAAAATCCAAATAGCCCTGCAAAGAGGGGTTTCTAAAGGGACAATTGACAGAATTTTTTGGGCGTATATTAATGCAAGAGAGCTTGAAGGATTCAGAAGGGAAGTTGCCCAAGTTTTTAAGCCAAGAAAAAAAATTTCCAGAACCGAATTGGTCAGGGAATCAGAGGCAGTTGTTGAAAAGTGGAAAGAAAAGATTGGGGGGGTAGTGGGGGCGGTTGATAGCAGAAAAGAGGTAAAGGAGAGGATGGTTTATGAATTAGGCTTGCTTGAATTTATGGGGGTTTTTGACCCTTATGTAAAGAAGGAAATTCAGAGAAGACACAGGGCATTTGTAAGAGAATTAAGAAGGCAATCCGTAAGAACAAAAAGTGGGGGGCGCGTTTTTAGACGCAATCTTTTTTTAAGGGGCAAACAAATCAGCGGGGATGATTTGAAAGACGGTGGATGGTAATTGGAAATCTAATGGGTAGTGGACGGCAATATTGGGAATTTGATGCAAGAAGTAAAGTTTTGAGAATTTTGATGTGAGGCTGGAAGTTTTGTGAGTTTTAATGCAAACAGGAAATTTTTAGGAACTTTAATGGGCGAAGTAAAGGTTTATGGATATTTAATTTTTAAGAATCTTTTTCATAAAACCCAGTTTTTTTTAATTAAAAGTTAGACAAGTGTGAAAATTTTTGAAATTGTTTCTTTTCTTAGCCAGGTTTAAAACTAGTTCTTTTTATTAAAGTCATTCAATAATGCAAACGAGTTTTTATTTGGGCTATGCCAAACCATTTGGGTTGTTTCACCAGTGAAAGGGCAGTTGAATAATGTTTGTTTAGGGCTGTGTTTTTCGAATAAAACAATTAAAAAATAATAAAAAGGCGGTGTTTGATGTGATAAAAGAAGAGAGTTTTGTGAGGGATTTAAGCTGTGATGAGCTTTGTGTAATATCAAAGAAAAAAAGTTATGACAAGAAGCTAAAAAGCAATAAAATAGCTAAACTGGCTAGGAGTGAAATGAATCAAAAAATGTGCTATCCTTGCTAAAAGCTAGTTCAAATTAATTTTTTTTATTTTTTTATTCTTTTTATTGGAATTTTTCGTTCAATTATTTTGTTTTTATTTTTTTTGTTATTTTCAAGTGCAAGTTATTTTTATAGGGGTTTTTGGTTTTTTCTTTATTGAAAGATTGGGTTTAACAATTAGACAAAAACCAATTGTACATAACCTTTTAATTTGTTGGGACTTTGTTCTGATTGGGTTGTGGTGGTATTTGTGGCTCGCAACATAACAACAAAAAATAATTCCAAAAGTGCCCGTGCAAGAAAAGAGGTTGCTGTGATGAACCAAGGGGGCATGAGCGTAAACCACGAGCCCATAATCACGGTCAAGGGATTGTCAAAAGAGTATGGGGAAATTAAGGCGGTTAATTCGATTTCATTTGAAGTAAAGCAGGGAGAAATATTTGCTTTTTTGGGGCCAAACGGGGCTGGAAAATCAACTACAATAAAAATGCTTACAACTTTATTAAGCCCCTCAAAAGGGGGAATGACTCTTAACGGTTTTGACCCTGTAAAAAATCCTGGCGAAGTAAGAAAAAGCTTTGGAATAATTTTCCAAGACCCGAGTGTGGATGAAGAATTAACTGCTTATGAGAATATGGATTTTCATGGAGTGCTTTACGGAATTCCAAAAGAACTGAGGAAAAAAAGAATTGAGGAATTATTAAAAATGGCGGAACTATGGAACAGAAAAGACCACTTGGTGAAGCACTTTTCAGGAGGAATGAAGAGAAGGCTTGAAATAGCAAGGGGGCTGCTCCACCACCCAAAAATACTTTTCCTTGACGAACCCACAATAGGGCTTGACCCCCAAACAAGGCAACATATTTGGAATTATATTTTATCATTAAACAAGCTTGAAGGAATAACAGTTTTTTTTACCACCCATTACATGGAAGAAGCACAGAGAGTAGCGACAAGAATTGCTGTTATTGACCATGGCAAAATAGTGGCTTTGGGAGACTCTGCCCAATTAAGGCAAAAAACGAGAACCAAAACGCTTGAAGAAGCATTCATTAAACTCACGGGGCACGCAATAAGGGAAGAAGAGGCAAGCAAAATTGACATGTTGAGGATGCAAAGAAAAGCTTTTAGCGGTGGTCGAAGATGATTAGCGTAATTTATATTTTGTGGCTAAGACAGCTAAAAAGATACTTGCGCTCAAAATCAAGAATCGTGGGCGCCTTAGGAATGCCTATACTTTTTTTAGTGGCACTTGGATTTGGCTTTGGGCCAATATACTCCCAAGCGCTTGGAGGGAACTATCTTGAATTTCTTGCCCCGGGGGTAATTGCTATGAGCATATTATTTACTGCAATGTTTTCGGGAATCGAAGTAATCACTGACAGGCAATTTGGCTTCCTAAAAGAAACCCTTGTGGCGCCGGTAAGCAGAAAAGCAATAATGCTTGGAAGAACACTTGGTGGGGCAACAGTGGCAGTGCTTCAAGGATTGTTGGTTTTAGTAATTGCGCTAATATTTGGAGTACAAATAGCAAACCCCTTATTTTTGCCAGTTGCGATAATATTTATGTTTTTAATAGCGTTACTTTTCACCGCGCTTGGAACAGCAATAGCCTCACTAATGGAAGATATGCAGGGATTTCAGTTAATTATGAATTTTTTGATAATGCCCTTATTCTTTTTATCAAGCGCTTTATTCCCTATTGCGCAACTGCCGGGATTTTTAAAAGTAATAGTTAGTATAAACCCCCTTACTTATGGGGTGGAAGGAATCAGGCAATCTCTTACAGCCTCAGCGCCCACAGGGTTATTGCTTGACTTTGCGGTCCTTTTATTTTTTGCTTTACTGGTGCTTTTAGTGGGAAGCAAATTATTCTCAAAAATACAACTTTAAACAAAATTAAGCAACTTGATTGGAAAATCGTCTTTTTGATTAATTACAAGAAATTTTTAAAACAATTAAATTTATTAATCAGGGGGGTATTCTTTTTATTATGGTTGCGGGAAGACAAAATGGATTAAGATTAGGAGCGCGTATGGGACGAGGGGCTAATGGTTTTAATCGGAAAGGAGCTCTAATTAGGGGAAATTCTAGCAGTACGGGATTTCGTGCTGCGGCCGAAGACTTTTTTGCAAAGCGTGAAAATAGGCACACTGGACTTATATTTAATGAAGTTTTAGCCAGATATAAACACGATGGATTAATTTTGGAAAAAATCCGAAAAGCGAGGGAAGCCAAGCAAAGGCTGGGTAGAGAATTGTCGCAACTTGATGAAATTGAACTTGTTACAAGTGCTCTAACGGAATCAGCTTCTAAAAAACAAACCGGGCCGGGCGCGGCTGATTTGATTAAACCAATAAACGCACAATATGCTGACGTTTGGGCAGTGGTTAGCTGGATTGTTCACAACAAGCACCTTGGTGGCTTTTGAATTATAGTTTGGGCTTCTTTTGAGTTTTGCGAATTTTGCCCTTTTGTTAAAATACCAAAATACCTTGCATTGAGATAATTGGCTTTTTTTTATGTGATTAGTTCTTTTTTTTATGATCCGCGCGCTCTTGTTTTTGGATAAATTTGTTTTTATTAATTTGCTGAATAAATTTTATTGTGACCCCAAAAAAATCTTTTGTAATAACTACCAAGTCTCTCTCATTAACTACAAAATCCATCGTACTAACTAAATCTTTTTTTGCTTCTTCTGCAAGTAGTGTTGCTCCTAAAATCCTAGGGTTAAAGCTTTGTACCAAAGACTGTTCTGCACTAATTAGTGAAGTGGAAGCGTATGAAGGGGAGAATGATGAGGCAAGCCATGCGCATAAAATTACTCCCCGGTCAAAAATAATGTTTGACACTTATGCTCATTGGTATGTGTACTTTATTTACGGCAACCATTACTGCTTAAACATAACTTGCGGGGTTGGGGAAGCCGGAGCAGTTTTGATTAGAGGGGCAATTCCAATTAAAGGAATTGGACTGATGAAAAAAAGAAGGCTAGGGGGAAAAAAAGGGTTAATTAGTAAAGAAGTTGAAATGGGGGGTGTTTTGAAAAGTGAGAAAGGGGCGAGCAAGAGGAAAAAGAAGTTAAGCGTGGAAGGGATTGGAGTTAATGAATTATGCAATGGGCCAGGAAAATTATGCGCTGCGTTTGGAATTGACAAAAGCTTTAACGGGCTTAAACTTGGGGAAAAGTTGTGGCTTGCAAAACCAAATAAAAAGGAACTCAAAATGCTGGACAAGTGTGGGGTTTGCAAATTTACAAGAATAGGAGTAACAAAAGCAAAACATTTGGATTGGAGATATAAATTGGTTGAAAAATAAGGGATTAAGATTATTTTGGGGGGTTAGGGTTAGTATTGATTTTGGGGGGATTAGTTGGCCTGGAATTTTACTAAAATGAAATTATTTTTTTATGGACCCGCCGGGAATCGAACCCAGATTTCATCCAAAATGTGAAATTAAAATGAAAAAACCTGTTTTTGAATTATTTTTTTATTATTTGGCTAATTTTGATTTTTTTTTTAATTTTCTGCTGTTTTTTTGCCAATTAATTTATTTTTTCATTTACTTCCTGCCATGGATGCGTGCTACCGTTATACTACGGGCCCTTGCCTGTGTTTTTGATTTTGATTTTTTATTTATTTGATTTTTTATAAACCTACTTTGTTTTATAAAACAACTTTTGTTATAAAACTACTAACAAAAAACCAATAAAAAACCTTTTTTTAAAGATTTTTTTTATGGACCCGCCGGGAATTGGACCCGGATCTCATCCATGCGAAGGATGCATTCTACCATTATACTACAGGCCCCCATAATGAATTTCATTTTGGGCTAATTGGCAATTAATTTTGAGTTAAATTAAATTTAATAAGCCAAGCTTGGTGGTTTATGGGATAAGTGATTTGATTGATTTTATTTAAAATTAAATTTATTTTTTAAAATTAAATTTATTTAAAAGTCTCTTCAATTACCGGAAGCGATGAAAATATTAATTGCTTTACTTTCGCGGAGTTCTCCTGCATTACTTTAACAATTTCTTCATAACTTGCAGGGGATTTACTTTCATGCCAGCAGTCATAATTTGTAACTAAGTTAATCACCTGGTAAGGTATTTTGACTTCTTTAGCCAAACAAACCTCGGGAACGGTGGTCATGTTAATTAAATCAGCTCCCCAAGATTTGTATAATTTGCTTTCAGCCCTGCTTGAAAACCGCGGTCCTTCAATGGTTATTATTGTCGTTTGAGTGGTGAAAGGAAAATTAAGCTCCCTGCACTTATTTTCAAGAATAACTCTAAGCTCCTTTGAAAAAGGCTCATTCATTAATTCATGCAACACTTTTCCGGTTGCTGAAAAACTCTCCTCGCGCTTTGTTGTTCGGTCAATAAACTGGGAAGGGAAAGAAAAAGTGCCTATCCCGACTTCGTCTTTTAAAGAACCGCAAGCGCTAGTGGCAATAATTGCCTTGCAACCCAAATTTTTTAACGCATAAATATTTGACCGATAAGGGACTTTTGAAGGGGAGAACTCATACCTTAATCCATGCCTTGAAACTAAAGCCACTTCAATTCCATTAAGCTTGCCAACTCTTATTGGGGAATGCATCTCATAATTACTCATAATCCCCGCCTGCTTTTCAGCTTTCAACAAGTCAGGGTCATCAAAACCGCTTCCACCAATAATTCCAATCACTAACCATCACCAAAAGATTTTGCAATAGAATAATGGTTGATTAATTTATTAAGTGTTCGATTAGCAAGTTTTTTAGTGAAGTATTGATTTTACTTTATTAGTTGTGAATTTTTTTTATTAGTTGTGGGTGTTTGATTGAAAAAGACAATTACACATATTGAAGCAAGAAGCACTAGGGGAACAATGGTGACTAATCAAAATAGCCGCGCTCAATTAAGATTTCCTAAAAATGCTGATTTACATGCTATTAGGGCAATTGAGGAAAGAAGAAGGGTTTTGGCTGAAATGGAGCTAAGAGCAAGAAAGCCGCAAATAATGGCAGCAAGGGCGCGGGAATTAAATGAAACTGAAAGGGCTGCTGTTGGAGTGTGGGATAAAGTTTATCACGAAAGCCACTTTGGTTCAAGGGTTCAAAGAGTAAATGGGGAAGATGCAAAAAAACAGGCATTCCTTGATGGATTAAAAGAAGCCGGGCTTGATACATCTACGGTAATTGGGGAATTGAGAAGAGCAATTTACTATCCGGGAAGAGGAGTAATGGTTAATTTGCCTCCAAACTTAGTGGGTTTTTTTAAAAGAAACTTTGGGGATAAAGATTTTAAGGAATGAAAATTTTTAGTTAAAGCGGTTAAAAAATTCTAATTCGAAAAATAAGGGTTTTGTTTTCAAATTTGTTTCAATTTTGCTAAATTATTTAAATTTTGTTAAAATCAACCAAGTTTTGCAAAAATTAAATATCTAGCTCCAATTGCCTTGAGTGATTTTGCATTGAGTGATTTCTTCTTGACTTGGGAAAAGTTTTAGTTTTGGGGCCACTAGAATTAGATTTAGCGCGTCCATTTTGAAAAATCATTCGTTCTGCAGTACTCAAGCTTACTATTTTTGGAATTTCTATTCCTTTGCTCCTGCCAACCACCCTAAGCAAAGCCATTCTTTCTTTAGGTTGGAATAAAGCCCTTCTTTTTCTATCTTTGATAATGTATTTTAAGTAAGTTTCAATTGGGCGGGCGGCGAGTCGTACTGTTATAGCATATTTTTCCCTTTGCCGGCGCTTTTCTTTTGGGTTAAAAGTGAGATCTCCAGTTCCCAAAGTTAGTTTGCGCCTTCTAAAATCAGCCAAAAGGACGTTTGATCCGCCAGCCCTGCCAGGGATTGTTTTGTTTGACTCACTAAAGGGATTATAAGCGTGGGCTTTACGCATATGGAA
>CAZIPK010000027.1:0-9949 GCA_964541135.1 uncultured archaeon
TTGCTTTTTTTGCGCTTTCTAAAAATTCAGGTGTGGCTGATATGGGGCTTATATTTTCTGCTACTTGTTTTTCATATTTAATAAAATTTAGTTCGTAGTAAAGTTCGTTTGGATTTTGAGACAAAAGACGCTCATTATTAGCAGTTATTTGCATTAATTCAAAGTGTTTTGAAAGCCTCGCTGTTAAGTCATTTTTCTGTGCAAAGAAGTTTGAATATTTTCCATAATTTTCAATTATTAAATTTTCTTTCTCCAAAATTTTGTTTTTGGCCCAAAGAACTCCTTTTCGAACATCATTAATCGGTTCTAAGTTCCAGTCTTTTGGAATATTTGTTTTCTCTTCGATTAGGCAAAAGTCGCAAACCTGTATTTTTGATGCAATGCTTGCCTGGCTTAATTTATCAGCGGCAAATATTGAGTAAATTTTTTTATCAAATAAATCAACTTCCGCCATCGCTTCAAATGCTTTTGCGGCAAAAACAGGGTTTTCATTTAAGTCCCTACCGGTCATTTTTATTTCCTCAATGAGCGGCATTATTCTTGAAAAATTTTCTCTTGCTTTTTTAATTTCCCCCATTGCAAAACATACATTCAAGTAAAAATCCAAAAGCAAATTCGCGTCATCCATCACTCTTGCAAAGGAGTAAGATTTAAGCAATCTTGGATCATCAACATATTCTATTGATACGGCTGGTATTGGAACAATGAGCTTTGGGGCAAAAGGATTTTTGATGATTTCGCCGCAATATGTTTCCTCAAAATTTTTCTGTATCGTCAAGGATTTAAGCGCCCTTAAGTAAGCCAAATCTCTTGCAGAATGGCTGTAATATATCTGTGCCTTTTTCCAGTATTCTTCCCCGCTTTCGCCATAATGATTAGCGCTGTAATTCCTTATGCTTACTGCTGCTGTTTCGTTTGTAAAATTTGGAACTCTCGCATCAGCATCAATCTTTTTTTCAATTATTGCAAGGTAATTTTCCCTGTTATTTGCCGCTTGAGTCAAATAAGAAAAGGTTTTTTCTTTTGATTTAACGAGTTTTTCATAATAGCATTGCATAACAATCTTTTTTTCAGCATTCAAATCAAATGAATTATCAATTGCTTTTGCGTTTCTTACCGCTTCCCCTGCTTTTTGTTCGCATTCCCCTTTGACTAATTTAACAATAATTCTTTGTTTTTGCGTAAACAATTGACCAAAATCAATTAAAAGTTCGTGCTCACTTTCCCCAAAAGGCAGTATGGAATAATCTTTTTCATCCAAACTAACCATTAACCTAGCCTCAAAAATATTTCCGTCAATTGATTGAATCGAATTTATGCTTGAAGAAAAGCTGCTCGCAAAAGCCCCGTTGATTAAAATTTTTGGAAAATTTAGGCTTTCATACTCGCTTTCGTTTTTCACAGGAGGGCTTTGAAACCAAAAAATCATCTCGTCATTCAAAAATTCACTCGACACATATAATTTAATTTCCTTTGGCACATTAATTTTTTCTTTGAATTGTATTATCACTTGGGCCCCACTTGCTTGGTCAAGTTCTGGGTCTTGTGGCAGTGTTGTTTGTTTTGACTCATTGATTATTTTGTTAAGCCCAAAAATTGCCCTAGTAAAAGAGCTTGGCGAAAAAGATGCATCTGCAAAGAAAATGCCTTTCTCACTTTCAGTACCAAGAAAGTTTTGATCCATTAGGCTTTGGGCATATTTTTGCATTATTTTTGTGCTTTCATTAAATGTAAAATTTTCTTCGCTTAAAGAAGCCACTTCAGTAATTTTTTCTTCAAAAAGTTCTTTATTTTCACTGGATAATGATTTGTAATCAGCCAGATTAAATGCAAATGCAACGCTTGTCTGGTTTTGGTCATTTGGAGTGAATTTTACTTTGAGAACTTTTTTTCCAGTAGTAGAATCTTTTGGAGTGAATAAAACAACCGGGTCTGATTTTATTATTTTTGGAGAAAAATCCCCCTCAATTGCAAGATCAACATATTCACTCACCAAAGTTTTTGGGGCTATAAAAAATAAAACAAATTGTTTTTTTGAATCAGAAGAGTATTCTTCAATTCTTTCCCCATTTTCCCCAAAAAAAACTTTTTTTGTTATGTCAAAATCAGGGTATTTTATAACTTTGAGTTGAACGAGCTTTCCTTCATATGGCGGCTCATTCAAATTTCTGATATTTTGATTAAAAAACAATATCAAAATCAAAGCAACAATGATAAAAGCCGCAATTAATATAAATATTCTTTTGTTTTTTGTTTTTTCTTTAGGCATAATTAATACCAATTTTAAAAATAAAAAAGTTATGAATTTTTACGCAGGCTGATTCAATTATTATTTATTTTATTTTTTTAATTACAATAATCCACCGCGGCTTTTGATGATGCGGTGTAAATCTTCTCCCAAAACGCCACATCGTCAACAAATCTTTCCAGTTCTTTCGCATCAGCCCTTGGGAACACTTTTTGTGCAACTTGTTTTGTGAAATTGCCCCCTGTAGCAGCCCTTTCTTTTATTGCGATAATTAGTTTGTCCTTTAACCAGGTTTCTTTCCCGTTAAGTTCTTCTTCAATTTTTTCAGTTGTGTATTCCCTCATTGCCGCTTTTGTTGTCCCTATGGCTAGCGCTAAAGGTTCTGCTCCTGCCATTGAAACCGCTCCGACAGCTGTTTGGATTTCATCAATTGTTTTGTTTGGTTTGCAGTCAACTCCTTTTAACCCGGTGTATTTGTTTACAAGTTCCTGGAACTTGGGGTTCATGTAGCGCTGGTAAGGAGAGGATGTTGAAATTAATTTTACATTTGCTTGTGGAACATAAGCATCCAAGTAGTCATTATTATTTATTGCAATCTGGTCCCTAAACACTGCCCTTGATGTAACTAATGTAAATGCATTTAATCCTCTTTCTTCAGGCATTTTGTCAAATTCATCAGGCAAGGAAACAACTGCTTCAGGCAATTTTCCTTTTATTGGCACGCTTAGTACCGCTGGGTCAGTAACTTCTTCAAACTTTGGTTTTTTCTCATACTCATTAATCGTTAACTTGTATGTTTTTCCTTTTGTGAAATAGTAATCCACTGGAAGAGCGTATTGTACAAGATTTTGTTTTCTTTCATTTGATTCTATTGATGCAGTGTATGCTTGCATTCCGACAGCATTTGCCATAAATCCGCATAAAGCCCCGTAGCCTATCATTCCAAGCCCGCGCATAGTTTTAAGCGCCCTTAATTTAGAAACCTTCTTGTCAAGGTCAGTTAATTTGCCATTTGTCCCATTAGACACTATTTTTTGAAGCTCGTCATCCAGTTCTTTTGCAATTGCACTAATTTTTCCGTTTGCCCTTAAATCAGCCACTATCTCAGGAGCCAGGGTGGTTCTAACATCCTGTATAAGGTTTAAAGCAACTCCATTAGCTGGATAAGTTTTTCCCATGAGCCCAGTTGGAGGGGCTGTGGAAAATAAGTTAGTAACTATTCCTGCTTTATTTGTCACTCCCGGTATTTCATCTATTGTTTCACCAACAAGAGCCTTTAAATCATTATTTGTTATGGCTCTTTTTATTCTTCCTTTGTTTGCCCCCGTTTCATTAATCATTCCATAAGTTTTCATTTTTTCAAGCAGCTTTGCCTGAATCGTTGGAGCATCAACGGTTAATTTGGCATCAAGAACCCCGCTCAACTCTGAGCCTGGCTTTAATATGCCTCTTGTTTGCAGCGCTTCAATGGATTCGCCTACAGGGCTATCCAATATTCTGTGGAGATTCGTTTCAAATCCGCCTCCAGTCGGTGCTTTGAGCAAGTGTTCTGCAAAACTCGTGCTTGAGCTGGAAACAGCATTTTGAACAGCAGCATCAATTGTAACGTCCACGCTTTTATAAATTTTTGAAGAAGTAATTCCTGTTGGGGGCAATAACTTTTTGTTTCTTGTCCACGCTGAATCATAAGTATCGTTAAGTGATTTTGATATTTGATCTGATATTGATTTTTTATATTCCTCAAGGATACTATCAATCTCAGCTTTTCTTGCAATATAAATCGGGTCAGTTATCGAGTTTTTTACAGCTTTTTCGGCTTGTGCGCGGTAAAGTTCAGCAACTTCTTCAGATAATATCTTAATGTTTGACTTGTTTATTCCACCAGCAAGCCTTGTTGAAAATAATGGTGTTCGCGTCCTTGCCGCTGCCCCAACAAGGCTCCCTTCTATCACATTTATAACACTAATTTTTTCTATTTCTTGCTGTGTCCAATTTCTTGGCTGGATTTTTTCTGCCCTGAACCAATCAGGCGCTTTTAAGCTTTCAGGTTTTACTCCAAATGGAGACGCAGCTGCCCTAATAACACCAAATACCCCGTCAATAAATGCTTGAACGCCTTTTCCAACTGTCCCGCCCCAGCCAGTAATAAGCATATCTTCTTTTAGCGTTGTCATTAATGGCACTGCACAGTCAAGCGCCGCTTGGGGAGCTGCAGCTGCAATCCCACCATATAAAGAATTGCATACTAATCCTGTTGCAAAGCAGCTCATGGCAAATTTATTTACCGCCCCCTGCCTTGCTTCTGTTTCACTTGATACTTGCGTTTCCGTTTTTTCTTCCCCTGCTATGCTTATTTTATCAAGTTTTCCCTGCCGCACTAACGCATTTTTGTATGCTTCAAAGTTTATTGTCTGGGGGTTGCCTGCCCACATTATTGTAAAATAATATTCTTTTCCGGGCGCAAAATTGCCTTTCGGATCAACTCCCACAAGTCTTTTCAATAAATCTTCAGGGTGGAGCGAACCTGTTGAAATTGTTATTATTTCTTTTGCATCTTCTTTTGTCTCATTTTGTGCGCGGTTAATTACTGCTACTTCAAATTGCACTCCGTTTGACTGCAAGTATGCCGTGTCTGATTGTACCTGCGCCTCATTTACTTCTATTGGGTAAGCGCATATTCTTACGTTTCTATAATAACGATATTCGCCTGATGAGGGATTCATTTTGAGTGTTATTGGTTTTGTAATTTTTTGAGGCGGCAAATTTCCTGCCTGGAATGTTTCAGAATACGCTTCAACAACAGAGGTTTGTTTTGATTGGGATGCTGCAAGGGCTTGTGTTCCTGTTATTGACGCTACTGGGGTGGGGGTTGAGTCATCAGCGCTTATTACTATCTTTTTTATTCCCACAAAGTTTTTGTTGCTCGCACTTGGGTTAATCGGGGTTGTTTCAAAGTCAAGGCTTTCAGGGGCATTTGAGTAAACTGTTCCCGCAATGCATCCTCCGTTTTTTGAAGTAAAGTTAATTGTTTTTGTCATTAGTGCGACTTTTCTTTTTGCTGAATTTGCCAAATCTGTTAAATTAACGCATAAGTATGAATCGCCTGACCTTAAGAGGCAATTGTTTCCAAATGATCCATTTAGTGCATCTGAAGCCATTTTTACTACTGATTGTTTCAAAGCGTCTTTTGCCGCCTTGTCCATTGATAAATTTATTGAGTTGTCAATTGTTACTGTAATTGTTTTTTTGTCGTTCCCGCTTCCGCTTATGCATACTTGTGCGAGCATGTTTTGTAGTGCCGCACTAACCACTCTTACTTTGTTTCCTCCACCGTTGGCCACTCTTTTGTCTGTTTTGTACCTTGCTTTTGCTATTTCGCCAGCAATTTCTTTTAATTGGGCATCACTTTCAACTGTAGTAAGCCATGTTCCTAAATCCCTTCCAGCAGTTAGGCTTTCATCTATTGGGTTAAAGTTTTGGATGTTAGTTATTGCTGTTTTACACTCATTGGTTTCAAGTCTTGGTCTTCCATTTATAGGAGTGGTTCTTATCATTAATACTGGAGTCATTGATTCCAGCCCTTCAAGCCCAATTCTAAATGCCCCTGTTATTCCTATTCTGTAATAACCGCACCCTTCAATGTCCCTGTCCAAAAATATTGTCCTGTCATACCCTGACATTACTCTTGGTTTTAAAAATGAAATGTCCACTACTTCTGGAACAACCATAAAGCCCAGTGAGCCTAGTGTTTCCCTAAACGGAGTGGTGTTTACTCCTTCGTATTCTTTTCCATTGATTTCTTTTTCAAGCAGCTCTGCGCCTATTTTATCATTCTGTAAATATAAATCAAATTCTTCTGTCGGCATGCCTATTTCTTCAAAAGTACATGCTCCAGTGGCTTCACACCCGAATTCCGAAGCATTGCTTTTCTTTGAGTATCCTTGTGCCTGGGCTTTTTGCAGCACTTGCCTTACTTTTAGTCCGATATATTTTGCTGCATTCACTGCGTCGCAATATCCTTCCGAACAATTTGACCCTTCAGATATTTTTGGAACTGATATTTCTTCTTCTTTTTCCTGTCCGCATATTTTTGCATTCACTTTCAAGAGCTTTGCGTGTTCTTCGCTTATTGCAACACCCGAGTCAATACTGATTGAAATTGGCTTTGTCACTAATTGTGTCTGGCTGTTATTTGAAACTGCGTTTAGCACTATTTGGTAATTTTTTCTTTTAACATTTGGCAATGCGGTTTCTACTGCAAGCGGAATTTTTACCATTTCTCCAGGCATTATTGTTACAGTTGGAACTGCAAGAATTATTGAGCTCATTATAGGTGGGAGAGAAAATACAGGCTGGTTTCTTGCTTCTGATGCGGGAGTTGCATTTAAGATTGTTACCGGCTCAGCACAAGTATTTGTCACGGATAATAATTTTGTTATTCTTCCCCCATCGGTTGGGAAGAAGTAGGCGTCTTTTAGCGCTTCTGATGTGATGCTTGCCTTTAAACAGTCATAACCGGAGTAAAATACAATTACTTTTATTACGCCCAGCATTTGGGAAGAGTTGCTGTAATAATTACTCGATGATGGATTATAGTTGTTTAAGGACATCGAAGGGTAATAACCGCCATAGGCACCGGTGTTTGAATTGTAGCTGTTATTCATATTTGAATTATAACTGCCAGGATAGTTTGCAGTACTTGCCCCGTAATTGCTTTGATAATTATAATTATTTTGCCCCCCCAAATAATTTCCGCTCCAGGCGTAAGAGTCGCTGTAATACCCGTAAGCATCCATTTGTCCTCTTCTATTTCCAAGATTTGACATTTTGCCGGATATTATTATTGATGATTCAAATGGTTCTGTTGTTTTTGAATCAGCAGAAGCAAAAATTACTTTTGGAGGGGTAATCGCCTGCCCAGGAGCAAGTATTGCTGTGCCTGGCGGCTCAATACTGAGTTTTATATTTGAATTTGAAAAATACTGCTTGTCTACTGAAAATGAAATATTTTCAATTGGGAAGGAGGAAGAGTTTGAAACAAAAATAGGTTGGGCGGCAGTGGCTTTTTCTTTAATATTTCCTTGCGCAAGCCATAATACTATTTGGGGCGGATAGTTTAGTGCAAACACCGGATTAATCAGCCTTACTGAAACATTTATTGTTTTCTTTAATGCATTTGAATCAAAGATGAAATCAAAATTGTAATATTCTTCCCTTGTAGCCCCCCTTTCCATCTGGTTTGATGCTGTGATGGTTAGTTCTTTTGTTTCGCCTGGCCTTAGGTCAATGTCTGCGCCCGTTAATTGCAAACCATAAACTTTTGCCTTGGCCCTTATTCTGTTCTTTAAATAAACCGCTTCTTCGCAGTAGTTTGTAACTTCAATTGTCTCTGAATCGGTTGAGCCGCTTGTTCCAAGCAGGTTTATTACTACATTATTTGTCTGGAATTTTAAGCAATTGGGATCAAGTTTTCGGTTGTAAGTCAAATTCAGAGTGGAAGTGACGCTTGTGTGGAATTTTCCCTCAAATAGCCCTGTAATTGTTATTGTTGCTGTTTCGTCTACTGACTCATCAGCAGCGCCTATGTAGGAAACATTAAATTGTGTTTGTTGTGCTTGATTTGGGGATAATGAATTAGGAGTTATTGCAGTGACCTTGAATTTTGAGGAAGTATAAACACTAGCCCCCACTGTTTTGTTGTCTTTCTCTCCTTCTGATTCTATTTGAACTAAAATGTCCTTCACAGTAAAATCAGAGTTGTTGGTTAATTGTTCAGTGGCAATAGCACTTTTTTGCCCTTGAGGGATTTTTATTGAAATGTTTTCTGCAAAACTTAATGTTGCTTGCGCACTTATTATGAATGCGACTGATTTTGTTCCAAATCCGATTAAGTTTGCTTCTGCGGTGTAAAGCCCTGGAGATAAATTATTTTCAATGCGGTAATAACCATTCTTTCCCTTGCCTTCACTCCCATCTCCAGCAATACTTTTTGTTACGCTTCCTTTTTGGTCAATTATTTTTACTAACGCTGTTGTGAGTGAATTTAGCCCGCTGTCAAAAACCCTTATAGTGAAATTTCTCCCAGGCATTAATTGGGTTTCGCTTAATTCAACAATCATTTCTTTTTCTTCAACAACCTTAAACTGGAGCAGTTTCTCAACTGAATTTTTTCCAGTTGCTATTAGGTTTATTGATGCAACTCCGGCAGAGTTTGCAACAAAATAAAACCGTACTTTTTGTTTTCCATCTTTTGTGAGTGATACTGCCGCAGATGCGGTTTTCTTACCGTAAGTAACTCCCCTTTCTCTTACAAAATTAAAGTTGCCTGTTTGTGTTGAAACAAAATCCAAATTGGAGTCCGTGCTTGCAACAATCTGAATGTAGTCCTGTTCCTGGGAAGTTAGTTCTATCTCAAGCGAATAAATTTTTTCTTTTTGCGCTTCAAAGCTTGCTTCATCAATGAATCTTTCTTCCTCATCAATATAATTTATTGCCATGCAGATTGTGTCCTTGCATTGGGGAAGGGACTCAAAAATCGTAAATTCTTTTGTGCTTGTTTCGGCGTATAGTCCGGACTTTTCAGCCACTAATTCTTTTAATCCCAGCTCTTCATCTTCAGGATTTCTATAAACATCCGAACCAAATTTTGCCCACGCCCTGTATTTTAGCTGAATTTTTCCCGCAGTGAAATCCTCTACTCTTATTTTTGCTTTAACTATTATTGATCCCGCAGGGTTTTCTATTTCTCCTTCAACCCATTTGTTTTTTTCTCCCTGCGCACCCGTATTCCCCCTGTCAATTAATTCGTTTCCGGGCTGTGGGTTTGGGGTGTAGGAACTCGAATAAGATCTGCTTGCCCCTTGGAATGCAACATCATAAATCCCGTATTTTTCCGATTCTGCAAAAACAGTACTGTCCTGTCCTGTTCTAAAATGAACTCCTCCTTTTGCAGCGCCTCTTGGGAATGTTACTGAAAATTTTGCCCAGTAAAATGCCCCTGGAGTCAGTCCCTTTACTTCGTCGCCGTTCTCATTTTCAAGTGAAACAAATTCAATTTCGGGTGCGAGAGCACTTCCGCTTCCCTTATAAACTACCACTTCCACGCTGTCTTTTCCCTTTACTTTAACATTTTCAGTGAATGTGTTGCCATCAGCCATCATTACTTTTGCTTCCACCACTTCTTTTTGTTTTGAATCAAAGAATATTTTTCCCCCGCTTATCGGGCCATCAAAAAGTATTTGCCCGTCAAGCCCGGATATTGTTGCTTTTCCTTCAATATCCATTCCTTGCGTGTCAATAAAACTCATTTCAATTACGTTGGGTTTTTTGGTCATTTTTAAATAAACTCTTTCACTTGCATCATCGCTTTTTAGTTCAATTGTTTCTTTTCCTTCCAAAACATCAGTAAATCCGTGCAATTCATAGGTTTTTCCACGGTGAACTGTCGCACTTACATATCCAGCAATGCTTGTTTCAAGCAATGGCAATCCGTAAGGGAATGCCTCCCCCCCGTTTACATCATACAGCATTACTTTTACGCCGTTTATTGAATTGCCCAGCGTATCTATTGAGTAAATGTCAAGCCGTCCGGAATTTGTGGGAGTAACTCTTTCTAAAAGTATTTTTGTTTCTTCAGTAATGCTTACAACTATTCTTTGTTTTGCCGAAAGGTAGCCTTCCTTAAAAGCGGTTGCGATTATG
>CAZIPK010000028.1:0-9924 GCA_964541135.1 uncultured archaeon
TGCGGTAGTAAAACTTTTTAAACAAATTGGACCCGTTCATGGTTTTAGTCGGGTTTAACCTGCCTTTTTTAAAAAGCTTGGGTTATTACTGAAACGGGGGGGGGAGTAACTTTTTTTGAAGCAACTTCGGCTGACAAAATAATTGATGTGCTGGAGGAGGAAAAGGAGTTGCTTGAAGAGAAAATTTCTAAAATTAAGAAGAGATTGCCTGAAATTGAGAAGGTTAGGGAGTCAAAGCCAAAGGCCGAAGCAATTATCCTTCAAGGCGTTGAAGGATTTAAGGCAATGCGGCGGGATATAATAAAAAATTCCAGTGGTTTGTTATTGATGCTTGGGGGGGTGGGTAAGGAGGATAAAGTAATGCCCTTGTTTTTTGATAAGTGGAATATGGAGCGAAGACAAAAATTAATTAAATTTAAGGCGTTGTTTAAGCAGAATGTAAAAAAAACCAGGTGGGTTAAGGATTCTCTGGCTGACGAGTTCAGATTTTTGCCGGATCATATTGATAACCCTGCAGTAATTAACATTTATGGTGACAGGGTGGTTAATGTTTTGTGGAAAGGGGATTATCCGATTTGTTTTATGGTAATTAACAAGGAAATGGCTGATGCTTATTCAAAATATTTCGATTTGTTGTGGAAAAATTCTTCAAAAAAATAGTTTTTTTTAAATAATTTTTTATTGATTTACATTTGCATTTTTCCAAGTTTTCCGTTTCTTCTCAACCACTCTACTTGGTTTCCAAGGTAACGCCAAACCACATCGCCTTTGGTTGGCTGAAAATCCCATTTTTTCATTATAATTAAGTCATTCTCCCTTAGCCATACTTTTTTCATTAATTTTCCGGGTATTCTTAATTGCATTTCCACTCCGTCTTCCCCAATGGCTTTTACCTGGTTTGAGCCCATTAATTGGGTAACTATTCCAAATTGCTCTAAATCATCTGGGTTTGGCAGGCGCATTCTTGAGTACCCTGCTTCAATGCTTTCTTGTGTTTGTTCAGTGTGTCCAAAACCTCCGCTCGGATTTTTTTTGCGAAACATCTGGTTCTTTCTTTTTTGAGAATTAAAGTTAGCTATCCTACTCACCAAGTATTATTTACTATAATTATTGTTTCCTTGATTTAGTTTAAAAACATCACTATTTTAGAGTAAAATAAGGATTTTGGGGCATTTAAGCAGTTTTGAGTATTATTGCTGTAATAGACCTAAACATTGTATATTTGTGCGTGTTTGATTCCTTTTATTTTTTTTATGCTTTTTTCGCTTATTAGCCCTTTTTTTTCGGCGATTGTAACACATTTTTCCCCGAATAAATTCACTGAATCGGCTTCGTTTAGCAGTTCTTCAAGCTCTTTTGGAGTAATCTCATTTCCCTTGTAGAATTTTTCGCTTGCTGTAAAGCTTAATTCGCCTTCTTCAAATGTTTTTCCAACGTGTTCCTTATCGCAAACAGCAAGGATAATTTTGTATTCAAATTCGTGTTTCTTTGCGTACAACAAAAACCCCTTCAATTATTTTTATTATTTTTTTTCGCAAATATAGCGGAAGAATTAAACCACTTTTTTAAAACCATTTTTTTTTAAAATCATTTTTTAAAAATTTTTAATTAAAGTATTGCTGGTTGTGCTTATTAGTTTTAGGGTTATAGCCCTGACACAGGTTTTATTGCTCCGCACGCTTCACATTTTAGCATTTTTACGCCTTCTTGAGTTATTACCTTGGTGTCGGGTTTTTTGCATTCTGGGCATAATACGAATTGGTTAAAGTAATGCTCAATTAGTTTGTTTAATTGTATTGACCCGATTTTGCCGTTAATTGTTATTTGGTTGTTTCCTTCGCTTATTGGGGCGGCAGTTTCTTTGTTCAGCCATTTAATAAAGTGTTTTTTGTCCCTTCGCATATCCTTGATTAAAACATTAAAGCTTTTTACTATTGTTTTGCTTCCTTGAATGAATGAATCCACTTTTGGTATTTCAAATCGCTCATGGCTTAATGCTTTTTGTGGAATGGAATGGTATGCTTTGACCAATAATTCCTCGTAATTCTGCATTTTAATCACTTTTACTAATTTAATTTAACTTAAATATTAAGTATTGTTTTCATCAAAAACTATATAAAGTCAAGTATTTGGTCAATTAGAGGGTTTGTTTTTAGGTCTTAAATAAAATCCTTTTGATGCTATTATTGCTTATGCGTGATTTTCCTTGTCTTGTAGTAGTCCCGACTCCAAACCCCGGAGGGGAAGCCGTTAGAATGCCGGTTTTTTTAAAATCACGTTCCACTGTTTCTAAAGGCGAGTTTGTTGTTACTTCTCCAGAATTAAAGGAAATTGTTGAAAAAAATAAGCCAGTAATGCCTCAGAGGCTTGGAATGATTACATTGAATGTTTATTCTGAATTGCATTTGCTTGAAGTTAATTTTTATCCATTTAAAGAAGTCCATAAGAACAAAATCCGTTACTTTGATAATATTGGTTTAAGCTGGCTTGTTGAGTCAATTGTTTCCAAGTACATAATTAAGAATTATCCAAAATTTAAAATAAGGCATAATGTTAGGGATTTGGAAGGGGCAAGGGCAAAACATTTAAGAGAAAGAGGGCTGAATCCAAGAGGGCTTTATGGACTGGCGGAGGATTATGCGGCATTAAAGAAGCAATTAAAATCAAACCGATTAAAGCACCATGCAAAAAAAGAGTACACTGCGGGAAATATTAAAACAAAAAGAATTAAAATAAAAAGAAAAAAATAATTTATTTTTAAATGCGTTTTTTAAGCTCCCAATAATAATGCAATCCCAAGTATTATTGCCATTAAGAGTGTTTGTGGTGGTAGTGCGGGCATCGCGATTTTTTTCTTTGAAACCAGGTAGATGCTCATCATTAATCCGACAAAGCTTGCAGCCAGGCATAACCCCGCAATAAGGCCATTATTGTTAAATGGCCCATTAACCATTATGCTTGAAGCCACCATTAATGGTATTACAAGATCCCCGTTGCCAAGCTCAAATTTGTGTTCCTTTGTGTGCATTGCGACCATGAAGGCAAAGTTTCTTTCAACAGCAGTTTTGCCTATTTCCACCATGTGCTTGGTGAAGAAAACAGCTATAATATCATAAATTGCTAAAGCAATTATGAATGCAATTATTGGTAGTAATCCTAGTGAGATTCCTAAAAATGATCCTGCTCCGGCAATCGCTATTATGCTTACAAAATTCCTAAACCAAATGCTTTCCCTGTGAGTGTACCGCCATATTAGTATTATTGCTGTTAATCCTAATACAATTAAATCCAGTGTTGGAAGTAATGCGCTGAATACTATTAGGCAGGTGGAGAATATTGCTAATGCTTCCAGCAGCCAGACAAATCTTCTTGTTCTCTTTATTCTTAAAGCAATTATTAGAATTAAGGTCATCACTAAAATGGCTGCAATTAAATAAACAGCATTTTCAATATCGTTAATATTTTGCGTAAAAGGCGCTTCTGCCAATCCTTGCAAAAATAATTCTCTTGCAACAATTATTCCAAGAATCTCCGCAATCAAAAAAATTATTCCTAAGAGGAAAAATACTTTCATGCTCAGCCATTCCTTGTTATTTGAAGTTTTTTGTTCGGTTTTTTTATTGGCAATTTTTTGTTTTTGGGTTTTAACACTAGCATGCCCCAAAAGTTTTTTTGATTTAATTGGATTAGTTGTTTTTCTTTTAATTATTTTTTTTGCTTTTGTCATCTAATTAGATTAAACTCGTTGGTTATTTAAAAGAAATGTTTTTGGGGTTTTTTTATTTATTTTAAGTGCGGAGTGGGTATTTAATAAAAAAAGATGTTATTTAATAAAAAAAGAATTTTTTTTGTTTATTATCATTGCCAGCTTAGTATTGGGTAATTGTCTGTTCGTGCTGTCCAGTTTGCATCGCTTCCAAATGCCCAGAAAGGCTCGTTTGTGTCATACAAATCCGTTGTCGGGTCAAATAGCAGTGTGTAATTTGTGTCTGAAAGGATTGTGCAATTGGAGTCGCCGCTATAATAACAGGTTGTCGCATTGTCGCTTGCGTTGGAGTCGAACCAGTAAAGATTAATTACTGAAGAGCCTGCAGGGTTATAACCAACAACCCCTTGAGAATAACTTGTGCCAATCACGGTGCCTGTTGAAAAGGAATTAAAAACAATGCTGTTTACGTCATTGTATCCAGCTAGCCCGCCAGGATAAGTTGTCCCTTTAACAAAACCTGTCGAATAAGAGTTTGTTATTGTGGCGGTTCTATTTCTTCCAACTACTCCCCCCACATAAGTGCCAGTCCCTGTAACTTGCCCTAAAAAATAAGAATTATTCACTCTGGAACTTGAATAGTTGTATCCAGTTATTCCGCCAACATAACTTGAGCCAGTTACTATTCCAGTTGCGAAAGAATTGTTTATTTTACTCGAACTATAATTTCTGCCGCTGATTCCCCCTGTGTAAGATTCACCCAAAGTGTTTCCTGTTGAATATGAGTTGTTTATTTGAGAGCTTGAATAGTTATATCCAACTATTCCTCCTGCATAATTGCTTTCTGATGTTGTGTCTCCTATAGCGTATGAGTTGTTTATTGTGGAAGTTGAAACATTGTACCCTGCAATTCCGCCGACGTAAGTTAATCCAATAGTGTTTCCTGTTGAGTATGAATTGTTTATTATTGAGGAAGTTGAATTAGATCCAATTAATCCACCGACATAAATTGCTCCATTAGTGTCTCCTGTTGAATAAGAATTATTTGTTCTGCTTCCATTATAATTAATGCCTATCAGCCCGCCAACATAACAACCCCCCGTAACATTTTGATCAATTACCCCAATATCGTTAACATCAGCGCCGATTGTGTAACCGAATAAGCTGACATAGTTTTGGTCTGGGCGGTTTACATAAAGTCCAGTTATTGTTTTGTTGTTACCTAGAAAGTTTCCTGTGAATGGGTAAGTGGCGTTGTCCCCTATTGGGTTCCAACCTTCTCCTGTTGTGTAGTTTGGGTCGCAGTTTCTAAAATCTAAATTGTTCTGCAAAATATATGTCCATCCCCTTGTAGTTGAGTTGTAATCTATTGTGTTTAGGTCGTTGCAGGTGCATATGGTGTGCTGTTGGGCCGAGCCATTCCAATCGAAGCAGTCGTTTTGGGTTAAAAGTGTTGTCCCGTCTGATGGGGCTATGGTTGTTGTTTGAGTGGTTAGGAGGTTGGTTGTTCCTTTCTGGGTTTTTTCAAGACCCGCTTTGGTTTGGTAAGTCAGGGTTATTTCGGAATTTTTTGTAGAGATATTGTTTTTGTTTAGGTGGATTGATTTGGTTTCGCCGTTTGCTATTGATAAATTGTCCGGATAGAGGGGGTTGTTGTTTATTGTTATTGATTTTAGTTCAATCCAGTCGCCGGTGTTATTTTTGATTACTATTAGCATTGTTCCGTTATCATCAACAATTGAATCAGTGATTGCAAGGGGTTGGCTTGACCAGTAAAGCTTTGAACTCTGTTCATTTGTAGTGCTTGCACTATTCATTTGACCAAGCAATAAGGAAACCACTACAAGGGCAATAACCACGACAATGGCTATAATAACTAAATATTCTATTGTTCCTTGGGCGAATGCTTTTTCCACGCTAGCTTTTTTAAAAATGTTTTCTATAATTCCATGCCAAAAAGTTTTTTGTAAGCCTGTTTTTTTTGTTGCTTTATTTTCTATTTCTTGATTTTTGAAAATACTTAAAAACGTTGGGGGTTTTTTTAGCGGAGGGGGGTGTATTTTGTTTAGTTGGTTTTTAAAAATAGAATCAAAATAATTTTGACTTCTATTTTCTATTTTTTTCATCAAAAAAAGAGGGGATCATAATATTTAATTATTTGCTTTTAATGAGTGCGTATTTTGTTCAAATCGAATTACCACCGGGCTTAGTTTTTGGTGATTTCTTAGCATAATAATTCCTTTTTTTATTGTGTTTTGGCTTATTAGTTTTGTTTTTCCATCCCATGGGTCAAAAATTTCGTAATTTTTGCCAATTCTTTTAAGGATTATTAAGAAATGGGGGTAGTGATATATTTTCCATAACGCAAAATCATCAATATTGATTATTACTTTTGAGGTGTTGATTAATTGGTCAATTAGTTTTAAGGAAATTTTTTGGTTTTGGATTGTTATTTTTTTCCCGCCAATTCTTTTTTGAACGTAATTAGCATAGTGCGTATTTTCAATTATTAGTTTCGCTTTTTTGCCAAGTTTTTTTGCAGCATACTCGCAGTGCGCTCCAATAAAGTCTTCCCTGTCTTTTCTTATAACATAATCAATTATTTCAAGCTCTTTTTTTCGGGAGATTTTTTCTCCAGCTAGGTTCAAAACACATATTGAAAGGCATGTTTCGCAGGTTGTTTGCTTGTATTGCTGCATTTTTACCACACTAATTTATTAATTTTTAATTTTTGTTTTAATTCAAATTTTTTGGGCAATACTGATGAAAGGTTAATTATTTTGGCAAGTTTAGCTTTCTATTTTTGGGAGTTTTACATTTCTTTATGCGTGGTTGGCTTTACGAAGTGGTGGCGGGGTCGGTATACTTCCCCTTTTTTTTCCAGTTCTTCTAGTGCCTGATTTACCTTTATTTCGTCAAGTCCTTTTTCCATTGCTTTTGAAAGTATTTCTTCTAAAGGGACCATGTCAATTCCGGTTCCCATTTCTTCTTTAATTATTCTTAATACGGTTGTTATTGCGTTTTGCCTTGCTTGTGTTACTCCTGTTGTCACAATATCAATGTCTATTTTTCCTGTGTCCGGGTCAACTACTGTTTCTTCTAATGATTTTTTTACAAGCCTTATTGCCCTTTGGGCATCCTCTATTTCAACAACATCGCTTAGTCTTACTCTGGCGCTTGCTTCAGCCATTCTAACAAGCCCTTCAAGTTGCCTTGCTGTTGCGGCGTATGTTCCTTGGTTTCTTCCCTGGTCCCTTAACCCCACATAAAAATCAGAAATTGTTTGTATCGCTTCTGGGCTTAGTATTGGAAAGCATTTTTGCCTTGCGAATGAAACATATTTTCTAAATATTTCCTGGTCTATTGGAGGTTTTGTTATTTTATCAATCTCTTCTTTTTCTTCTTTTTTTAGTGCGGTTCCTTTTTGGCTGTGTTGCATCAGCTTTTCCCCGCTTTGATGCGTTTTTAAAATGTGTTCGGAGATTTTCATGTCTTGATTTCTATCAAGAACATCCCTAATCATGAAGAATAAATCAAACCTTGAGATTAGTGATGGGGGTAAGTCTATTTGCTCTAAAAATGGTGTGAATTTATCAAATCGCGAGTATTTTGGATTTGCTGCTGCCAATAGGGAGGTGTCTGATTTGAATCTTGACACAATTCCTGCTTTTGCGACTGAAATCATTCCTTGTTCCATTGCTTCATGGAGTGCGCTTCTGTCTTCAGGATCCATTTTGTCTAGTTCATCAGCCATGCATATTCCGCCCGAGCTTAAAACAAGCGCCCCTGCTTTTAATGTCCATCCACCTTCACCAAATTCATCTTTCACTGCGCTTGCTGTGAGCCCAACGCCGCTTGTGGTTTTTCCGCTAATGTAAATGCTTTTTGGCGCAATTTGGTTTGTTGCGGTTAAGAGTTGTGATTTTCCGCAGCCAGGATCGCCGATTAATAAAATGTGCACGTTTCCTCTTATTCTTTGGCCGTTTGGGAGTTGTTTTGTTACTCCTCCGAATAATTGAAGTGAAATGCTTTCTTTTACCACATCATGCCCGTAAATTGCCGGAGCAATGCTTTGTCCTAATAGTTCATAAATTTGCGGGTTTTTTGATAATTTTCTTATTTCTTCTTCCTCTTCCTTGGTGACGTCAACTTCCGAAAATTCTTTAGCAGTTTCTTCCAAATAGCTTACATCAAGGTACCTGCCGTACACGGTTTTTTTGTCTTTTTGGGGCGGGATTAACCTCAGCACTCCGATGAATTTGGTTTTATCCCCTGCTGCAACTCTATTGACCAAATCATCACTCGCATAAACATCAACATAAGTTGCCTGTTCGTTTCCTTTTAACTTTTCAAGAGTTTCTTGTATTTGGATTTTTTGATAATCCATAAAACCACTTTTTTCTTCCTCCAAATCAAATTCCTTGCTGTGGCATTCGCACATGTTTGGCTGAATTACCCTTTGTCTTTCCTGCGGGATTCGATAAACATTGCCGCATCTTCTGCATTTCCAAACCGCCAGTATTAATTTTGGCAATGCGTCTGTTATTTGCCTTACAAGCCCTTCAACGCTAATCATTTTTCCTATGTGTTTTGAGCTGAGATTTTTTACGTCAATTTCGCTGTCTTTTGGGAGGTTAGTGAATCTAACATGTGGTTTGAATGCTTCCGTGGTTAGTGTGGGTATGTGGATGTTTTGAATTGCGTTTTGAGCAGCTTCAAGGATTGTGTCTGGATTGTCTAAAAGTTCATCAGCTAGGATGGGGTCAAATTTTTCCAAGGCCTTAAAATCAACTACGATACTTCTTTCTTGCGGGTAGGATTCAATTATTCTTTCAATTTGTTTCTTGTATTCAGCATTATAAAACTCTTCAAATCTTTCAATAAAAGGGGAGCCTTCTTGCTTTTCAATTTCTTCTAAATTTAATTCCATGCAATCCCACCAAACTTTATTTATTTTTGGGTTTTTAACCTTATTTGAGGTTTCTTGCCGGGAACAAGCCTTGATTTTCTCAAGGCAGGGTAATTTTGTTGTTCCCGATCTTGTTCTATTATTTTTGAGAAAAAGTGTTGGGATTGCTTTTTTCGCGCTGTGGCAAAAAAATGCTTTTTCTCCTTGCAATGATAACACTTAAAGAAGCATTAATACCTTTGGAGTTTGGAAAGCAAACAATTCTTTCCTTAAGGGGTTAGAGAAAGTGAACCATTTGGAAGATTTTTTTAATTATTTTTTTAAATTGATTAAAAATAATTAATTTTTAGAAAAATAACTGTGTGTTTTTAATAAATTAAGATTAAATTTAATTCGTTTAGTTATTTGCTCCGTATTTTAGAGTTTATTTTATGGGGTGGGGTAAATATCAAACGCATGGCAAAGTATTATTGATTTCTGCCCTGCTCTAACATCTTCTTTTTTTTGTATGCCATGATAGTGTATCCCAATTGAAGAGCTTTGTGGCCGGTAAAGTTGCTTTGGTTTTTCTGAGAGCATGTTTAAAATAAATTGAATTTGGCTAAATTCAATTACTCCCTTTTCAGCCATTTTTTGTAAATATCCCGTGGCATATTTTGGATTGTCTAATAAGTTTTTAACTTCGTCAATTTGTTTCTCTGTCAAATATTCAGCGTATGTGGCGGTTTTTTTTTCTCCACTTGAAAGTGCTCGATTGGCTTCATTAAGAAGCATTGCTGTTCGTGTTGGGCCAAGTCCTCTTAAAGTCAAGGCTAGCCTTAACATACTTGTTGTGAATTTTTTTCTGCTAAAAAACCATTCTGCGCAATTCCTTTCTGCTTGTGTTTCAGCTTTTTCTTGTGCGCTTTTTTGTTTATACTTTCTTCTTGGTTGAAGCATTTCTGCCAAGGTTATTCTTAATTTTGCAGGCAAATCTAATCTATAATAATACAAACGGGATAAAGTATTTTTATGGGATTCTTCAATAAGCATTTTTGCGAATTTCTTTTGTGAAATTGGCACAAAGAGCCTTTTTCTTTCTTGGATGTGGGTTTTTTTTTGTTTAACTGTTAGATCTCTTCTTTTCCATTTTGACCTTAATCTAGCAATTTTGCGATTGCGCCCGCCATGGGTTGGGTGTTGGGATGCTAATCTTTGTAGTGTTTGTAATATTTGATCTTTGTCTTTTTTTGCTTTTTCTGGCTGTTTTAATTTTGCTATGTGTTGTGCTATAGTGCCCGCACCGTGAGTTTTTTTGAACATAGTTTTT
>CAZIPK010000029.1:0-9771 GCA_964541135.1 uncultured archaeon
AGTATTATAACCAACAATGTTGTTGAATTATTTTTAAAAGGAAAATTTGAAGAAGGAATAATGCTTTACCTTACCCAAACATACGAAGAAGAAAAAGAAGAGCTAAAAAATGCAAGAATAAATCTGGCAAAAACAAGGGACTTTAAAAAAGCATTAAAAGAATTCCCAATTGATGCGAGAAGCGAAAGAGCTATGCTCAATCACTTGGTAAGATACCCGAAGGATTATTTGGGCGCATTTGGAGTGCTTCCAAAAAAAATCAGATACTTGTTTTCTCACTCCCTTCAAAGCCACATATTCAATAAAATAATAAAAGAAAGAATAACCCTTTTTGGGCAAAAAGCACTCCAGCCAATTGAAGGAGATATATTAATTAACGATGTTCCAGCGGCATTATTGCCGGGTTTTGAAAGCAAATTAGCAGAAGGCAAAGCAGGAGAAATAGAAAAAAAAATCCTTGAAAGTGAAAAGATAAGCTTTGAAGATTTTAAAACCGCAAAAATGAGCGAATTGTCAAGCAAGGGGGAAAGAAAAACAATTTCATTAATTCCTGAAAAATTCAAAATAGAAAAAATAAATAATGATGAATTTAATGTTGGAAAAAAAGCTGCAACAATCTCTTTCTTCCTATCGAAAGGAAACTACGCAACAACCGTACTACGTGAACTATTAAAAGAAGAAGTGTACTAAAAAAATAAAAAAGATTAATTCTCGCTTAATCAGCAAATAAAATCAAATTAACTAAATGAGAAAGTAAGTAAATTAAAATTAAATAAATTAAAATCAAATAAATGAGGGGAAATTAAATTAGAATTACCCAATAGGGCTGTTGTCTTAAAACAAAAAACTACTCAGGCCAATCACTCAAATCCACCAAATTAGAATTTGTTTCCCTTAAATGATTCACTACTTTATAACTCCAAGGTCCAGAAAGGTATTTTTTTGGCGGTGGCGAACAAGAATCAGACTTTATTATGAAATACTCCCCACGATCTATTATTTTTGATGAGAATTTATTCAAATCATACCATTTATAATTATAAATAACTAAATTTGTCCCTTTAGACAAATATTCTTCAAACCTTTCCTCCCCGGGCAAAAATTGCGCAACAATTCCAACCGGGTAAAATAAAACCCATTTATCGCTTGCAATTTTACACTCGTACAAAAATGAGTCCGTTGGAACGACGTCTTTCTTAAACATATAATTCCAATGCCCAATTGGATTTAAAATAAGTGGGTGTAAAAGGGCAATAAAAATTATTAAAAATAAAATAATAAAAATTAATTTTAATTTATGGCTTTTATGACTAACAATTGAAATATTAATTGCAGTGGCAGGGGTGAGCAAATTAATGAACCGAGTTTCTTTTATTCCTGAGATTAAAAACAAAACTGCTGAAATTATTGCGCCATGATTCTTGGAATCCTTCAACCTGTTAACTATTCCCGCTACAAAAATAGACAGCACAAAAAGCCCAATAACCAAGATTTGTTCAAAATTCAATGGTGCGTTAAGCCCTTTGTTCAATACGTTAAGGTAAATGGTTTCATTAAGGCTAAATAATGGGTCGCCAGTATACAAAAAGTTAAAAACAAGCCAAGGAACCCAAACAACTACTGCAACAACTAAAAAATTTAATATCTCTTTTGGCTTTTTTCTCAACTGCCACAAAAACACAATTACAAAAACCAAGAAATTGTACCGTGAAAGCGAAGCCAAGGCAAAAAATAAGCCTTTCTTCCAAGACGAGGCAACTCCAAGACCAAGCAGCAAAAATGACAGGGCAAATAAATCAGAACCAAAGTTCGAAAAGAAAAGAATCGGCGGAGCTAAAAAGGCGAATAAACCCAAAGTAAATTGATCCATTAAATTCTTTTCTTTTTCATAAATCAAAATTATTGAAGCCAAGTACAAAAAGCAGGCCAACGCTGTTGAAATGATTATTGAAAATAATTGCGCCCCAAAAAGGCAATTAATGACCCCTGGCAATGGAGGGCGAATAAACTCAAAATATGTTTGTTCTCCACAAAACCATTTTCCTGCAAAAACATAAGGAATTGAATCCCAAGGAAGCAAGCTTATGTAATAAGTTTGGAGTATAAAAAAAGGAACAAAAAAAACAAAAAGCCACTTATATTTCAGTAAAAAAAATTTTATTGAACCGGGAGTTAAAAAAAAACTTTTTTTACTACCCAGCTCTTTTTTTTTAACCCCAATCACAATTATCACTAATAATATTAAGAAGAACAGCCAAGCTTTTTGGCAAGCTCTTCACTCCTCAAAACCGATTCGTACTTTTCCCCTTCAATAACAAAAGTGCCTAGTTTTGTCACGCCATATTTTACTTCAAGGATTTTTGTAAACTCATAAGTTGGCCAATCATAAGGGAAATTAAACGCCCTAAAGGAATCGCATTTTCGGCTTAATTCAAATAACTGTGCTCCAATTATTCCGCAATCCGGTTCACAGGACTTGTTTTCAGAGTAAAAGAATAAAACTGTTTTAGTATTCAAATCGCAATAATCCTTTGCTTTCAAAAAATTTCTGAACAAAACCATGTTAGTTATTAAATAATTTCTTTTCAGATAATAAAACTCGGTCGTGTTAAACGCATTTTCTTTATACGTCGATAATTTTCTTTCAAGCTCATCAATTCTTTTTGAAAGGGTGTTAATGCTCTGATTTACGACAAGGCAATAAACCTCCTTGTTATTCACATCAAAATCCTCATAAGCTGACTGCAATTCGTTCTCAAGATTAATCTGCCTTATTTCCTCATTCAATGAAAAGATTTTTGAACTCTCGTCGGCACGGATGTAAAAAACCAGAAGCAGGACAATTGCCGCGGTCGCAATTATTGTTGCTATGTAGAGACCCTTACCCATTTAGCCCGCACTCCAAAAACTTCCTTAAAATACCCCTGCGCATAGACAACAGTAATGAAGTAAGGGTATATAAAAATAAGCACTAACAAAACAGGCAAGTCAAACAAGGAAGGGGTTTTTTTTGCAAAGGAAAAAGAAAGCCAGAAATAAGCGCTAATAACAGCATAAGCAAAAATAAAAAAGAAATAAGATGCAGGAATTAAATCAAGGCTGAAAGTAAAAATCGGGGCACCTCCTAAAGCAAGGTAATTTAAAAACACATTCAAAAATTCATAAAAATCGCTTATAAAAACCACTGCAAGCCTTATTAGAACGGCTATCGCAAGCACCTGGGTGAAAAGCATAAAAGGCATTACAAAAAAACCAAAGTCAGGATTTAATTTGTTAAACATCAGGGACTTGTATTTAATAAAATTAAATGCTCCTCCCCTTGACCATCTGTCACGCTGCTTAAATAAGCCCTTCCAGTTCTTTGGAATGTCAGTAAGCACAATGGTTTTAGAGCACACCATTATTTTCAACCCCGCTTTTTTTAGTTTCAACCCGATATCCATATCCTGCGCAAGATTGCCGGGCGCATAATAACCAATTTTTTTAAAAACACTGTTTCGAAAAATGGTCATCGGGCCAGGGGCAACATAAGAAGCCCCTATTGAAGAAAGCAAAGCGTTGTTTAGGCCAAAACTTGAAAGATATTCAAAGTACTGCACTTTTTGCAAAACAGAATTCTTTTTGTCAGGCAAAACAAGACATGTTACGGCCCCCACACTTTTATCCTCAAAATACCCAAGTGTTTTAAACAATAAATCCTCTTCGGGGTAAGAATCAGAATCAATGCAAATAACAAACTCTGACTTGACCAACTTTAGCCCCGTGTTTGTTGCAACAGCTGTTCCTGAATTTTTTTTGAGCAAAACCAGTTTTATTCCACGCATTTTTTTTAAGTATTCCCTTGTCCCGTCAGTAGAGCCGTCATCAACAACTATTATTTCAATTTTTTTTGGATACTTTAATTTCTTTAATGACTTAATGCAGTTTTCAATAGTGTTTATTGAATTATACACAGGAACAACAATTGAAACTGATGGAAAGCTTTTTGGCGGCTTGGCTGATCCGACTGAAGGGTTATTTAAAAAAAGCATTAAATAAAAAATAATGCTGAAAAGAAAAATAATATTAAACCCTATTAAAATGTACATTGTTGAAAATGCAACGCTGACATAAATCACTATCACAAGCAAAACAACAAAAAGCGCCAAAAGCAGAAACCTGTCAAAAAAATCAAGCTTCTTAATTTCATCCATCAAAAACACATTAATTTAATTTAACAAAAAACACTACCCCAAAAAAATTAATTTATCCCGCTTATCCTTTCATTAACCAATGCAAGAATCGTGTCAAAATCAGAGTACATTTCCTTTATCACGTAATAATTAACATGACTTATCGTTTTGTTTCCTGAAGCAATCACTTCAACCTTGTTTTTCGAAAGAATTACCCTATCCTTATCACCAAACCTAATGCTCACGATTGAGTTATTTTTATTTGATAAAACGCTTTCACACTCTGCCAAAGGCATTTCTCTTGCCAAAAGCACATTCCCGTCATTAGTCATGCACAAAGAAGCAGTTCCGCCAGCATCAACCTCCCTAATCAAAGTAATTACCTTCTTTTTGTCATAATTTAAGGCAATAATCCAAAGATTTGACGAATTAATAAGCCACTGGTTATCCTCCCCTTTTTTTAAGTCAATTGAAAGGTAAAATGTCGAGTTCTTCTTAAATTCAGGGAAAAAAATTGAAGGAGTAAACTCATTAGAAACAAAATTAACATTATTTATATTAAATGAAAACTTATACTCCGAACTTGGCAAAAGCAGGAAATAACCCCCAACAACCACCAAAACCAATGCAACAGCAACAAAAATAAGCACATAATTGTTTTTTTTCTTTTTATTATGCCCCTCTTGCTTGATTTTACTTTCCTTAACCGTTTCTTCCCCATTATCAACTTCACTGGGAACCCCATCTTCTTTAGAAGCATTATTGGAATTACCTTCGCCGGCTAAATTTTCATGGCTTTTGGAATTAAGAAAATCTTTATCAACTAAAGGGGATTTTTTCTCATCCGCCACTAAGTGTTTACTCGCACCGGCATTTTCTTTATCCATAAAATACACTGTCCTCAAAAAGAATAAAAACTAATCATTAACCTTTGGCCAAAATAATTCATTATAAGAAATGAAAAAACAAAATCACTCTAAATAAATTAATCATTAAAAATTTGAATTAACAAAAAAATCCCTCAAAATATCACACTTAACCAAATATAATTAATTTACTAAAAAACCTAATTAAACATAAAATTAATTTAATAAAAAAAATAGAAAAAAGAAAAAGGCTTTCGCCTTTTTCTTCTTAATTAATTTACATGAATCCTTCTAATTTGTTGATTAATATTGTAGCAGCTGTTCCAGTGTCGCTAGCTCTCCATCCCGCAACAACGATTTTGCCGTCTGCAAGAACTGCAGCAACATAATCCCCGTCAGCAGTCAACATATCTTCTAGAGTCTGTGTTCCATCAACCCTTAAGTTCTTAGCCATATTGTTTACCAACTGGCCTCCAACTATGATTGATTTGCCATAAGCTGTGTCTGTGTCCAACTTTACCAAAGTTTTAGGAACTTTAACTATAGTCATTCCTGATCCAGGAACTGCTCCGCCATTAACAGCGTCAATAGTTACTTTAGTTCCGCCAGTGGTTGTCTTTGTTTCGCCAGCTTTAACGCCTTTGAAAGACTCTCCGCCGATTGTTGTTGTAACTGTGTCGTTGCTTCCAACGTAGCCTTCAACTTTTCTTGCTTCTTCAGGCATTAAAAGTGTAGCAACTCCGCTAGCAACTTCAACTGTTGAACCAAAGTCTGTTATGCCTTTTAAGAGTTTTGAAGCAGCAGCTGTGCTGTATTCGTTCAAACTCCATGTAGCATATTCAACTTCGTTGTCAGCAGCAGCAAGTCTTGTCTTGTTGTCCGCGCTGTTTACCAATGTGTGAGTTGAGTTGTTCACCCAAAAGTTAACATCGGTTGTAGCTGATGTAGCTGTGCTTCCTTCGTTGAACTTCCATAGAGATACATACTGGTAGTTGTCTCCTTCAGTAGGAGCCCTAAACATACCTTTTTGTACTGTACCGCCCCAAACTGCAGTTCCAACATTTCCGTCTGTTGAAGTTCCTAATGCAACGCCTGTAACGTTTGCTGCTTCAGTTGTCAACACATTATATGTTGCAATGTCAGGCAAATAGTAGTTCAAGTCAACCATCTGTCCGTATTTTGGCAATCCGTTTGAAGCGTTCTGGTCAACTTCAGATCCAGCAAAGCTTATTTCAGTAGTTACAGTGTCTGACTTGCTGTCCAAATCAAACTGCTGTGCAGCCAAGAACAACCAGTATTGTGAAGTTGTCTCGTCACCACCGATATAATACTTTACAGTTCCTGTTTTCCAATCGCTATCAACTGTGAAACCAACTGCTGTGTTTGTGTTAACATCCTTTGTTGTGTAACCAACATCAAATCTGTCAGTTCCGTCTACTCCAGTTGCACCGCTATCCCATGCGCTTCCGGTTATAGTTGATAATGGCTTTGTCCAGTATCTGATTGCACCATTAACACCGCCTGAAGTTCCATCAGTAGCGTTAACATCCACTAAGAATGTTTTACCATCTATTGTGAATGTGTTTGTTCCCTGGCTTAGAGATATTACTAAAGGAATTGTTCTCAAAATCCCCTTTGTGTCAGTTATTTGAACTGAATCTCCGCCAAGTACCGCTTTAGCCATTGGCTTTGTCTGTCTGCCAACGAACGAAACTTTTGCGTAATCGCTTGGTAGCATTACTGAATTGCCTGCTTTTAGAACAAACTTTGAATTTGTCTGCTCTGTCTTATTTTGCAAGTATGACCAGTTGTTTTTAATCTGGATATACTTTATTGTACCATCAGAACCATTTACTCCAGCACCAGTAGTTAAGTAAGCTTTCCACTGAGGGTTAGTTACTCCTGATGTGTACGGGAATACTTCGTTATTCCTTATTTCGATTCTTGATGATCCTGTTCTAACAGTTGCAGTGTATTTGTTTAAAGTTACACTCTGCCCAGCAGAAGAAACATAAACGCTTGTCTCAAAATAGTCTGTTCCAAACTCGTCCTTCAAATCGTAAGTAGGAGTTTTTTCAACATATTTTAATACTGCGCCTGTGTTACTGTCCTTTAAAGACCATTTTGCTTTATAAGTCTGGTTTCCGCTGCCTGCTGAAGTTAAATCAACCAAAGTGATAGTTAATTTCTTTCCAGCATATGCCTTAACACCATCTACAGTAAGTGACTGTCCAACTTCAATATCAGTAGGAGTTGTATCTGCATACAACACTAATTTTGTTGAAGTTGCTTCATCAACGTAGTATTCTTTTCCAAGAATAGGAACTTTTACCTTGTATTGAGTGTTAGAATCCAACTGTGTTAGATTTGTGTAATAAGGAATTCCGTTTCCAAGGTTTAGCGAATAAACTATTCCGTTAGCAGCTACTTCTGCAACGTCTTCTCCTGGATAAACGCCGTCAGCAATGCTTTGGAATTTTACATCCATTACAGCCTGAACGTTTTCGTCAATGTTTATTTGTGACTCAACGCCAGCGTTTTTGATAGTTCTGCCGCTAATTGATACGAAATTCTTTGAATCACTGTAGTCAGCTTTTATTGGATTGAACTCGCTCCAACCTGAAGTAAAGCTTACAGTGTTTTCATCAGTGTTTCCTGATCCAGTTGTGCTTTGTGTTCCACCAACAGAGAAGTCAACGTTCTTCTCAGTAGGAGTGCCTGCGCCTCCGCTTGGAACTGCAGCTAACTGAGCTACTTTTGCAGCTATGTTACCAGCCCAAACAACATCTGGGGCTTGGCCTAATGAACCAACAACTATGTCAACTACAGGAGTTCCTGTGTCGTTAACAATGTGCGCCTTCATTAGATTTGTGTCCACGTTATTATATGTAGCAGCTGTTACAGCTGGAGCTAATGCTGAACCAACAAGTGCAGCGCCCAAACCTATAGCAGCTATTCTCTTAATATTTAGTCCTTTCATCTAATTTTCACCTCATTTAGACTAACTAAAAACAATCCTCTAGACCCTACGAGCGCCTTAAACAACAAGGCCAAGGTAAAGCTTGAGGCATGATAGCTTATTGCTTCTTTGGCTTTAAAAAGATTGTGCTTTGTACGACGAAGCATTATACGACAGGCACCCCAAACAAGGCAAAAAATTCGATAATAAGGGATAATTACTTCGACTATGAACGAAGAGGGGTTTTTGAAGAAATAAGCAAAATGACGAAAAAAATAAACCCTTTTAAAAGCTAAAATAAATCCAAAATAATTGAACTAACATTAAAAATAATTAAGCGAATTAAATCCAAAAAAACTTATTGACGAAAAAAAATAGGCAAAAAACTGAGAAAAAAACCAGATTTTTCGACGAAAAAAACAAGCCTTAAAATCGAAACTAAGAGTACAAATCTCCATAAAACTTGTCAAGCTCGGCCTTGTTCAAGTGCTTGAAAGCAAAAGAAGCGTACTTTTGGAAAATCTCTGACAAATTCACTAACCCTTCCTGGAACTCAAACTGGGAGAACTCAATCTTTTGTGGCTTAATAACCTCAATGCTTGTAGGACCGTAATAAAACAAGAATAAAATCAATGCTGAAAAATCCTTAACTGAAAAATTAACGTCCAAAAAAGAAGAATACATCTCGTCAGCTTCAACAACCTCCGCAACAGAAGCATCATAAATAGTAAAACTCTTCTCCTTGCCCAAAGCATCCTTAATTTTTTCCAAATGCCTCTCCAAAAGTGTCTTCTCAACCGCTTTTAACTCAATAATCGCCCTAACCCTGATTCTAAACGAATCGGTTTCAGCAATCTTCTTCCTCTTCTTTAACTCATCAATAATATCCTGCCTTAAGCGATACTTAGTAGGATAACCCTCCTTGTAAACAAGCTTAAGCTTAAGCATTTCTTTTAACTCCACGCTCAACTTGTCATAAGGAATATTAAGCTGTTTATTTAATTCCTCTTCCGTCTTAGGTTCTGAGAGAAGCAATAAGGCAATCTTTTTCTGCTCGTCTGAAATTGTAGGCATACTATTCATATAGAGCACATACTCTTGTATTTAAAAAATTAATTAGTGAAGAAAAATATCAAAAAAAGGCAAACCCCCCATCAACTACAAGAAAAAAATTATTTCTTAAAAAGAGAAGTATTATAATTAACTTGTCCCAAATTAATTTATGGACCCAATAATTCTGGACGCTTTTAATGAATTTGCAAAAGGAATCAGCTTCACTCTCCCGCAAAACCCCGCAATACAAGCAGTAAGCTTTGCCATGAACCCGAGCGTTCTAATAGCAGGGGTAATTTTAATAGTTATTTCATTAGTAATTTTTATTTTCCTAAAAAAACTCATTGAACATGCAGTAATGGGGGTAATTGCATGGGCTCTGGCAGTCTTTGTTTTCCACATACAACTACCCCTCTTGCCAAGCCTAGTAGTTTCAGTAATACTTGGGCCAGCAGGACTGGGAGTAATGCTAATACTAAAATTCTTCGGGCTCTTCTGAAAAGAATAAACAAAACATAAACCGACCAAAAAAACTAAAAAGTAATATGCCAATAGTCTTGCCCGTAGCCAAAAAAAAACACTATTCAAGAAGTTTAATCGGTTTAAGCAGTTGTTTAAAGAGACACTTCAAGAAAAAATCCAAACCAAAAGCAAATATAACCTTTTCCTAAAATAAAAACAATCATGGAACTAAACGAAAGCACTAAACTAAAGCAAACAA
>CAZIPK010000030.1:0-1770 GCA_964541135.1 uncultured archaeon
TCCTAAAAAATGTGTTGGATGAGTTTGAAAATTTTGGGCTGGCCGCCACTGGGGTCGTAAGCAAAAAACCATTTTCTTTAGAATACGGAAGTATTGCACTTGTTGACGCACTTCCAATTGAAATTATTATTTTTGCGCCATCAATTTCTACCAACTTTTTGGCAGCAGTCAACGCAGTTGCTGCGTCATATTTATCATCTTCAAAAACCAGTTTTATTTTTTTTCCATTAATATTTGGAAATTTCTCATTTGCCATTTTTATTCCATACATTGCTGGAAGCCCTGTGTCTGCAGCACTGCCCGAAATTGGCCCAATAAAACCTATTTTCACTATATCGGTTTCTTCACTAACCCCACTAAATAAAGAATTTGGATTTAAAGAAAAAAAAACTGCAAAAGCCAAGCACGTTGCCAAAGCTATCAAAACCAATAAAGGCAATGCCCCAAATTTCATTCACTCACCAAAATAACCCCCTAACAAGGGCTAATTTATATTAAATCCCCCACCCAGTGGGGGGAAACTATATAAATATCAATTGTATTAGTCTTGTATGAATGCTTCAATATTGCAAAAAGCTGGATTAACTCAAAATGAGAGTATTGCTTATTTAACACTCTTAACTTCAGGAAGTCTTAAAGCTAGCGAAATATTGAAGAAAGCAAATCTTAATTCAGGAAAGATTTACGAACTGCTTGAGGGCCTTAAAAACAAAGGGCTTGTAAGCGAATCCAACCAAAATAATATTCGTTTTTTTACTGCTTCCCCCCCAAAACAAATTCTAGAGTATTTAACGAAACAAGAAGAAGAATTTCTAATTAAAAAAGAGTTAATAAAAAAAGAACTTCCTTTGCTTGAAAAGTCTAGGAAGAATTATGTTTTAGAAGCAAAATCAATAACCTACACTGGGCTTAAGGGTTTGCGCACCGCAGCTTATGAAGCGCTTGACTCAATGAAACCGGGCGAAGAAATCCTCACCATGGGAACAATAAGCAAAAAAGATAAAGAAATAAATGATTTTTGGATTAAATTTGGAGCTAAAAGAATTGCAAAGAGAATTCCTAACCGGCTGATCTTTTCAGATAAAGGCCCCCATTTCTTGAACACTAAAAATATGTCTCTAATCCAAACAAGATTCCTTCCCTCAATTACCCCCGCAACAGTTGATGTTTTTGGTGAGGACAAAATAATTATTTTCAATTACGAGCAGCCAATCACAAGCATTCTTATTTATGATAAAAATATTGCCCAGTCTTTTAAGCAATTCTTCGAACAACTCTGGGCACAAGCAAAACCTTAAAGTTAAAATTAACTTAAATCAAATTAATCAAAAAAATTAGGTGATTTAATTTATCTGGTAATATTTCTTTACCCCGTTTTCTATTCGTCTTTCGTAATATGTATTTTCAGAGAGTATTGGGTCTCCTTTTGAGTCAAAATTCCAAACAGCCACTTTTCCATTGAAGTTAAGGTTTGGGTTTTTCAAATAATTTTGAATACAAACAGTGTCTTCATTGCATTTGGTTATTGCTTCTTTTAGTAAATAAACTGCATCATACATTGCGGCAGTGTAAAAATACTCAAATGTTGGTTCTTTACCATATTTTGAGGCGTATTTGTTAAGCAATTCTGTGTTCTTGTTGTATGGAACTACAGTGTACATTGTATTAGGCATTAATCCCCCAAGCCCTTCATTCACTGCAGAGTCTGTTGAAGTGTGGTTTCCAAGGAGAGTTACTTCTTCAAGCATTCCAAGTTCGTTCATTTGTTTT
>CAZIPK010000030.1:1780-9707 GCA_964541135.1 uncultured archaeon
ATTTGTTTTATTATTTGAATTGATGCACCTGTTCCAAGTGTTGAGATGAAGATTGCTTGTGGTTTTGATTCTTTAATTTTGAATAAAGTTGTTTTAAAGTCTTTTTCTTCTGATGCAAAATCAATTCTTAATTTTACCTGGCCGCCCAAAGAAATGAATTCTTTTTCAAAATCATCTGTCCAGCTTTTTGGGAAATTGCTTAGTTCTGAGATTATTGAAATAGTTTTAATTCCTTTTTGGTTAATTGTTTGTTTGGCTTGAAGCTTTGCTATTGGAGTTGCTTGGGGGGAGGTTCTAAAGGAGTATTCTTTTCCTTTGAAAATGTCTGTTGCTAATGAACTTCCCGCTATTATTATTACTCTTTTTGAACTTGATACTGGCGCAACAGCGGCTGTTGCTGGGCTACAGCTTGGGCCAAGAATTAATCTAACCCCGTCTTGTTCAATTAACTTGTTTGCAGCAGTAACCGCAGTAGTCGCCTCGCACTTTTCGTCTTCTAAAATAAATTCTATTTTCTTTCCATTAATTCCCCCACTAGAATTTATTTCATCAATTGCTAATTGGGCAAAATTGGCTTCAGCTTGACCTGCAAAAGCAGTTGTTCCTGTCAAGGAAAATAATCCGCCAATCTTAATAGTTTGATTTTGCTGTTGCCCTGCCAAAAAATTAAAAGGGTTGCTTAAAATAATTGCCAAAATTAATGCAACAAAAGCTAAAATCGCCAACCAAATTGTTAAATTAATTATTTTCGCCATAAGCCCACCAAAATAATACCCAAATTAGCCCATATTTATGTTTTTGTCGTAGTTTTTTAGCGACAAAAGGAAAAGATTATATACAAAATGCTTCAAAATAAGTGTATGGATCTTAAATTAGTGCTTGAAGAGTTTGGGCTTGAAAATAAAGAAGCTGAATTGTATTTAATTCTTTTAAAAAACGGGCATTCCACTGCTTCAGAGCTTTCCAAAAAGACAAGTATTTTGCGCCAAAGCGTTTATGATATATTGGATAAAATGGTTTCAAAAGGAATTGTCGGCCATTCAACTACAAAAAATGTAAAAGTTTTTTATGCAATTGACCCAAAAGTATTACTTCAAATGGCAGAGAACAAAAAAAAGCTTCTTATGGAGGCAATGCCTGAATTTTCTGAAATTGCCCTTAATTCTAAAGCGTCTCTTAATGTTAAAACTTTTGTGGGGGGTAAGGGACTCAAAAGCATTTGGGATGACATGCTAGTAGTCTGTAAAGACACTTATTTCATAATTGATTATGATGTTTTTGGGGAGTTGTTTAAAGAATTATTCATCCAGAATTTTATTGCTAAAAGAGTGGAAAAAGGTTTTTGGCATAATGTAATATTCACTTCAAAAACTACCCCAAAAATTTATGAAAAATCTGAACCAAAAAGGCTGCGAAGAGTAAAGTATTTAACAAATCTTAAAGGATTTAAATCCACTATTTTCTTTTATGGTGATAAAGCTGGTTTCTTTACCACCGGAACCCCCCCAGCAGGAATAATAATAGAGAATAAAGAGGTTGTTGATTCAATAAAATCAGTTTTTAATTTTCTTTGGGATAATAGTACTCAGGCATAAATTAAACAATTTGCTCTTTTGCTGATTAGCAATATTTTTTTAACCTAATTTTTTCAGTAAGCATTTTTTTCTTTTTTGTAGAATTCGTAGAAGAATTTTTTAAAATTATTTGCCATTTTTTCGTTTTTTATTTTCACTGCTGATGGTTGTTCCCCCCATTGTGTTAGTAATATTGTGTCTCTAAATATTATTACTCCTTGAGGGAACTCAAAATCCGTGTAGCGGGTGTGTAAGAACCTTAATTGTTCTGAGGTATATTGTTTGTCCCATAATGGTTTCGCTCTTTTGTTAGCCATTATTTTAACCAACAATCCTTTTTCGTGCCTTATCCAATAAAATTTTCTAAAAAAATCAAACACTTCTTTGTCTTGGTGTGGCTCTATCATTGAGAGGCTTAAGTATTCTTCTCCTTTTTTTGCGTCGCTTATTAATCCAGTCATTGCGCTAAACATTGCTCTTTTTCCAACAAACATTTCGGTAGAATAAGTTACTTCTTCCAAAACTAATTTTTTTTCAAGTAAGGGAATTATTTCTTCTAAGTCTTTTTCTTTTTCTTTTAAAAACTCTATTAATTGTCTTGGTGGTTCTGGTTGGTATAACCTATTTTTTCCAACCATTACAAATGCAACTAATCCTTTTTGAATTAGCGAGTTAAGGCTTCTGTGTAGTGCTGAGTTTTGTAGTTCTGTTTTTTGCATTATCGGCCCTGCGGTTGAAGCCCCTTTTTCAAGCAAGGCTAAATAAACTATCGCGTCGTTTTTTGTGAGCCCGGCATTCTCTAAAACACTTAACTCTATTTTTCCAGCCATCACAACCCCTATTTAAGGTTTAATACTCCAATTTGGTAGGAGGTTAATATAAATCTTTTCATTGCGGCTCTCACTTTATGGTGGCCAAAATGGATAATAAAAGAATTATTTTTCAAGGAATTATACTTGTATTAGTGTTAATAGTAATTGGAGTTTTTTTTGGTTTAAATTATACCGGGTTTTTTAGTGCTAGTACTGTTTCAAATGATTCAATCAAAGTGGGGGTTATTTTGCCGCTTACTGGCGGGGCTGCTAGTTATGGGGTTCCAATGAATAATGCAATACTATTGGCGGTTGAAGAAATTAATCAAAGTGGCGGAATTAATGGCAAAAAAATCAGGCTTTTAATTGAAGACGGCAAGGGGGATTCAAAAGAAGCAGTTAATGCGGCGAACAAATTGATTAATATAGAAAAAGTCAGCGTTATTTTTACTGGAACTAGTAGTGAGAGTTTGGCTGTGGCGCCAATTGTAAATAGCAATAAAGTTATTCAAATGGCTGTAGCGACTTCTGCAACTTCTTATTCAAATGCAGGGGATTATAGTTTTCGCACATTTCCCCCCGCATCATATTATGTTGGGAAGTTAGCAAAATATGCTTTTGAAGTTAAGGGGGTTAGAAGAATTGCTTTACTTTATCAGCAAAAGGAGTTTCCTGTTTCAACAGCAGAGGCGTTTAAATCAAGGTTTGTTTCACTTGGCGGGAAAATGGTTTTGGAACAGCAATTTGGCGAAAACGAAACTGATTTTAAAACTTATTTGGAGAAAATCTCTCAAACTAATGCAGATAGTGTTTTTATTGCTGCTCAAACTGAATCAAATTTTTTGCCACTATTTAAGCAAATCCACGAAATGGATCTTTATTCCAAATACATTCTTTTTTCAAACACTCCTGGAACGACGATTAAAATGTTTAATGTGAGTAATGGGTTAAACAAAAATGTCTTCACTGCAGATATGTATTCTAATAGAAATTGGCCAAAAGTGAAGAATTTTCTTGAAAAATACAAAAACAAATACGGGACAGAACCTGAAACTACTCTTTATTGGGTTGGAGCTTCTTATGATTCAGTAAAACTCATTTCTAATGCTTTGAGTGAATGCGGCGAAACAAACACAAATTGTATTAAGGATTTTTTGTATAATACAAAAAACAAGAACGGCACTTGGGGCAGCATAAGTATTGATCCAAATGGAGACATCTTGCCAACAATTGCATTGCATTACTTTAATGCGGATGGGAAGGAAGTTTGGGAAGAATTACCTAATTAAATAAATTCATTTTGAATATGAAACAAACTCACCATTCTCAACTTTTTTTAGTATAAATTCAGTATTTATTAAATCCCCTTGTTCATTAAAATTTATTCCACCAAAAGAAAAGTAAAATTAATCACTATTGAATGAAACAAACTTCCCATCTTTAACTGTCCTAAGCATTACTGAATCATATATCCCAACCCCTCTTTCATCCACGCTAAAAGTTCCATTGGTTCCAGGATAATTCTTTATTGAGGCTAACTTGTAAAGAACACAATCACAATTATTCTTGCCGCATTCTTTTATTGAACTTGACAATATTTTTATGTAATCCCTAACATTTCCACTATAAATATCTGGAGCAGCACCATATTTTTCACTGAATTTTTTGTAATACTCAATGGATGCATTTGTCTGGTCCTTGCCTTTTGCTGCCGGATAAATTATTCCTTCTGCAAAAATAGGCACTTCTTTAATGACTAGCGGAGTTTCAAAGGCGTTTATGCTGTATCGCTTTAATGAATTCATCCCAAATTTCTCCATTTGCTGTAACAAACTAACCAAATTAGCCCCATATACTGCCAATAAAATTGAATCTGGTTTTTTTTCTTTAATTTTTACTAACAAAGTAGGAAAATCATTATTTGCTTGGCTAATCATTTCCAAATCAACTACTTCTCCTCCATTTTCCTCAAAATACTTTTTAAAGTAGTAATAATTTTCATACCCGTAATCACCTTCAATATAAATTATTCCAATTTTTTTTGAACCAAGCAAATAGGCTTCTCTTGCAAGTTCTCTCATCGAGGTTTTTATTTCAGGCAGATAAGCAAAGTGATATGACCCCATTTCAGCAATTTTTGTGTTTGGCTGTCCCGTTGTTAATGAAATTACTTTATTTTGTTCAAAAATTGCTTCAGTTGGAATAACTGATTCGTTACATAAAGGCCCTAAAACATATTTCACTTTATCTACAAAGATTAGTTTTTGCGCAGCGGTAATAGCTTCTCTTGAGTTGCATTGATCATCTTCGTAAATAAATTCAAAGTTATTTTTCTCTTCAGCAGGCATTTCTTCTAAAGCAATATCTATTCCTTGTCTCACAAATTCCCCAAATTTTGCACTTGGACCGGAAAATGGCGCCATCACCCCTATTTTTACTTTTTCGCTTTTTTCTAAAGTGAAGTTTGCGTTTATTTCTGGAAGTACTAAAACTGCAAGAGCAATTACTAAAACACTTGCTAAAATAACCCCTGCCAAAATCTTCATTGGCATCACCCAAGTATCTGCAAACAGCACAATACTTATATTTTAGCTCCCCCAAATGGTGGGATAGTTTATAATAATTACCATATAATAAGTAGTTATGGCAAACATTTGGGAACTCCTTATTGATATTGGTTTAACTAAAGCAGAAGCAAAAGCTTACCTTGCTCTTCTTGACTTGGATCAAGAAACAATTGGCCCCATAGCAAAAAAAGCAGGCGTTGCTTATTCTAAAATTCATTTACTTTTGGATAAATTAATAGAGAAAGGACTTGCTAGTTACATTGTTAAAGAAAAAGTCCGTTATTACTCAGCATCTAACCCAAAAAAAATTATTGAATATTTGAATAAAAAAAAGGAGGTTATTGATCAAGAAATCAATACTGCTAATAGCATTATAGCTGGCCTCCAGAATAAAATTGGATTAAACCAGCCTAAAGAAAGAATGGAGATATATGAGGGAGTTGAGGGGTTAAGCACTATTTACAATGAGGGACTTGACTCTTTTAAGGATGGAGAAGAAGTAATCGTTTTAGGAGCCAGTTTTGGAAAGGCCACTGGTGGCGATAGAGTTAAGCGTTTTTTTTCAGCAGTAAATAAAAAAAGGATTAAGAAAAAAATTCATTACCGTTTAATAGGAAATGAAAGCGCAAGAAACGATCCTGAAGCTAAAGAATGGCAAAAACTACCCTACACAAAGGTCAGGTTCTTGCTTGAAAACACGCCTGGCAGCATTAATATTGCATCAGACAGGGTAATGATTATTTACTGGCACAAAGAAAAACCAAAAATTTTTTTTATAAAAAGCCAACCTGTTGCTGATTCATTCAAACAATACTTTGAAGTTATTTGGGAAAAAGCAAAACCTTAATATGGTAAGCAAATCAACTAAATAAAATAAAGAGTTCATTCTTTTTCATATGGAACAAAATTCCCGTTTTTTACTGTTTTTAGGATTATTGTTTTTTTGGTGTCACCGTTTGAATCAAAGCTTATTTCGCCTGTTAGGCCTTTAAAGTTTTTAATTTTGTAGAGTTCGTTTTTTACGCAAACTGAGTCGTTTGGATTTATGCAATGTTTTATTGCTTCTGCTAATACTAAAACTGAGTCAAAAGCAAGTATTGAATAGGCTTCTGGTTCTTTTTCATATTTGTTGATAAATTCTTGTTTAAATTCCAAATATTCTTTAGAGTTAGCATCAATTGGGTAACTTGTGTATATTAGTCCTTCAGCATTTTTTCCTGCAACTTCTATTAGGGATGCTCCTTCAATTGAGTAAACTCCAAACCATTGGACATTAATGCCAAGTTCTTTTGCTTGATTAAATATTGTTCCTGCTTCTTTTGAGTAGGTTATTGCCAGAACTGCTTTTGCTTTGCTTTGTTTAATTTTTGATAATTGTGTTTTAAAGTCTGAATCAGTTAATGCGTATGTTTCTTCCATAATTATTTTGCCGCACTTAGCGTATTCTTGTTCAAATAATTTTTTGTAACTAACCCCTGCTTCGGCATTTACATAAAGTAAAATAATTTCTTTGTAATTAAAATTGTTGCATATTTGGCCGGCCAAGAAAATGATTTCGTCTTTTGGCATTAGATTGTGCCTGAATACATACTCACCCGCATCAGATATTTTTGTGGATGCTGAGCCAATGTTTAGCAAAACGTCCTTGTTTTTCTCGGCTATTGGGGCTATTCCCATTGTTGCTCCGCTTAAAGTAGTTAGATATATTTTCGTTCCTTCAACTTGGGATATTTTTTGATACGAACTAACTGCTGGAGCGGTGTCTGACTGGCTGTCTTCATAAATTATTCGCATATTTTTCCCATTAATTCCTCCTAAGGAATTAATTTTTTTAATTGCAATTTCTGTCCCGCCCAGCATATATTCTCCAGTATAAGCCAATTGACCCGATAAAGGAAATATTGCTCCAATTAATACTTGATCTCCATTATTGCCACCGCCGCTATTAAGACTTCCAACAAATAATCCCTCATCATTAAATGATCCGGGCGCAATCAATAATCCTAACACTAAAACTAATATTACTCCAATCAAAAATAGTGTCAAATTTCTATTCACATCATCACTAAAATTATTTGCATTACCCACGGCTTATATATTTTTGTTGTAATAAACATTACTACTTTTAAAAAGAATGGTGTTTAATAGTAAATGTGGGGCAGAATATGGAAACAATTAGCCTAGCACTTAAAGAATTGGGTTTAACAGAAAATGAATCCAATACTTACTTGATTTTATTACGGCTTGGGTCGGCCACGGCTTCTGAAATAACCAAAAAAACTAATATTCATCGAATTAATATGTATGATATTCTTTCTCGTTTGCAAGAAAAAGGGCTTATTTCTTTTGCAATTGTTGGGAAAAGAAAGACTTATGAAGCAACTGAACCTAAGCGTCTTTTAGAAATTATTGAAGAAAAAAAGAGGGCTATAGAAAATGCTTTGCCTTTGCTTAATGCTCAAAGAGCCACCGCTAAAGCCCCGCAAGAAGCAATAATTCTTAAGGACAAAGCAGGGATTAAAAATATTTTTATTGATATTACAAAATCAACAACAAACATTTACCTTTTTGCTTCCGGCTGGGGTTTTAAGGAACACTTTCCGGAGTACTATGAGGTTTGGCATGAGAGGTTAAAAGAGAATAAAAAAACCTTGTTCACTGTTATGAGTAGCAAGTTTCTTGGCCAGGATAAAGAAGTTTCAAAAATTTATAAAATAAAATACTTGCCCAGCCAGTTCTTGTTTCCAACCACCACAGTGGTTTATGAAGATAAGGTTTTTGTTGTAATGTGGTCTAAACAACCTATTGGAATCCTTATTAGGGGTAAAGAAATTTCTGACTCTTACAAACAATACTTTAATCTATTGTGGAGAACATCCAAAACCCGGCAACAAATTGAAAAAGAAAAAAAGTAAGAAAAATCGTTAACTAATTTAAAAATTTTTTAAAAAAATTATTCCAGCTTTATTTTTCC
>CAZIPK010000031.1:0-5303 GCA_964541135.1 uncultured archaeon
AGTATTCTTTTACTTTTGTTGAATCATCTCCAACGGTTTCAATTGCTTTTTTTAGCAAATAAACCGCATCATAGTTGTTTGTTGCACCTAGAACTATTTCACTTGATGGGTGCTTGGAGTTAAATTTTGATTTGAATTCCTCATTTAACTCATTTTTTGGAACAATATATTTGGAATTAGTTGCAATTTCTCCAACCTCTTTCCAAATAGTGGTATCTTCCCAAGCATCTCCGCCAAAAAATTCTTGATTTAATCCAAGTTCTTTTTTTTGCTTCATTACATTAATTGTTGAATTAGTGTATGCTGGCATGTATACTATTTCAGCATCAGAGTTTTTTATTTTTGTAAGTGCAGTTTGAAAGTTATTTTCTTCATTTGCAAATTCTTCAATTAGAGTAATTTTTCCGCCTAAGGATTCATAATTTTTTTTAAACTCGTTTTTTAATCCAACACACCAATCGCTTAAGCAGGATAAAATTGCAGCATTATTTATCTTTAAGTTGTTTTTTATGTATTCTGCAGCTTTTTTTGCTTGGAAAGTGTCTGATGGATAGTTTCGAAAAATATAATCTCCTGAATTTGTTATGCTTGGATTTGATGATAGCGGGGAAAGCATAACGGTTTTATTTTTTTCAGCGATTGGTGCGGCAGCGATTGTTTCAGAAGAACATTGCCCTCCAATAATATATTTTGTTTTATCGATTTCAATCAATTTTGTTATTGCAGTTATTGCTTTTGCTCCGTCGCAGCTCCCGTCCTCAGCTATTAATTCAATTTTTCTGTTTGCTATCCCGCCTTTTGAATTAATTTCATCAACCGCTAATTGAATGGTTTTAATTTGTCCTTGGCCAATTGCGGCAACATCCCCGCTTAAGGGACCTAAATAGCCTATTTTTATTGTTTCGTCTTTGTTTAGGGAAGCCAATCCGGTTTGTTGCGGGATTGATGCAAGAAATACTATCCAAAATATTATTGCAAGCCCAATTATTCCAATTAACCCATATTTCAAATTCATTTTATCATCAACTCCTTAACGTTAAACAATTAACAATAATCCAAAGTAATAAAAGTTTGGGCTTGAATTTTAGCTAAAATAACAATATTTATATACTGTAAGTAACTATTGCTTAATATGGTTGAAATTAATGGGCAATTTGTTTCGCTGCTTGATAAGAGAATTCTTGCAGAACTTGACAAGAATTGTCGCTCACCGGTTATGCAAATCGCAAAAAAAGTTAGTCGCTCAAGGCAAACAATTGAGTATAGGATAAAGTCAATGATTGATTCAGGGGTAATATCAAGTTTTGTTGTTTCTTACAATCCTTCAAAAATGGGTTATTATTTAAACAAAGTTTTCTTAAAACTAAGAAACATTCCTCAAAAAAGAAAAGCGCTTATTGAGGATTTAAAAAATTCAGAAGCAATAATTTGGGTTGGTGAGTGCCTTGGTGCGTGGGACATAATTTTTGGCGTTTTTTCAAAATCAGATTATGATTTCTTTGAATTTAAAAATAATTTAATTTCAAAATACTCTGATTTGATACTTGATTATCAGGGAAAAAAATTTATTGACGCAAAACAATACCCCAAGATGTATTTTACAAAAAATTTTTCTTTGCCGGTTATTTTCGCTGATGAAGTAGTAAATAATGATATTGAACCTATTGATCTTTCAATTCTTGGATTAATGGTTGATAATGCCAGGATTCCAGTAACTGAATTAGCCCAAAAATTAAACTCTACTCCAAGAATTGTGGCTAACAGAATTAAAAGATTGGAAGAGATCGGGGTAATAATTCAATACAGGATAGGAGTTAACATGAAAAAGCTTGGAGTTGAACATTATAAAGCAATAATTAAGTTTGACTCTTATTCAAAAAACGAGTCAAAAAAGCTCGAAGAGTATGTTTCAAAAATCCCTGGAACGCAATACTTGATTCAAAACATGTGGGACATTGAAATTGAATTTGTTGTAAACAATAATCAAGAGTACTACAAAATAATTGAAGAATTAAAAGAAATGTTCCCTTATGCAATCCGTTCAGTAGAATCAGTACAAATAATAACTGATGAATGGGGCCTTGGATTTAATAAATTGCTCACTCGTTAAAATTTTTTCGTGTAAGTCATGACTGGAGTTAAATGTTTAAAAGTATTGTTAATATTTAATTTAACTAATATGGCAAAGAGATTATTTTAATCCAGCCGCAATGAATGCTATTAGGCTTACCACCATTCCTTTTTTTGAAGTGGATTGGCTTTTTTTCGGGTTGCCTGCGTATAATTGTTCTGTGGAGTATGAAAAAATTGCCAGGCTTGCTAGTACTAGTACTAAGTAAACCCAGTTAAGGCTAAAAATAAAATATGCCCAAGTCGCGATTAGCACTGCTATAGAATAGTAAATTGCAACATACCTTGCAGCGCGTCTTTTTCCAAAAAGCAGTGGGAAAGTTTTTTTCGCTCCCTTATCCTTTTCCAAATCTTCAACATCTTTAGTAACCTCTCTTCCAAAATTTGAAAAGAATGCACTTATTGAAAGAACAATTACTAGTAATGGTATATTCTGGGTTGCACTTGCCCCGTAAATGAAGGTAAATGCGGTTCCAAGCGCAACAACAATATTTCCAACATACTTTATTTGGTTCATTAGCAGAGGATAAGCAATTAATAGTAATGCAAATATTAACGCAATTAAGAATGCAGTTAAGTTTATTGTGGCTGACAAAGACGCCCCTAAAATAAATAAAATTAATGAAAAAATCAGCGCTTCTTTTTTTGTTATTCTGCCACTAGGAATCGGGCGGTGCTTTGAATTTTTAGAATCAATTTTTGCGTCAAAATAATCATTAATTGCTTGCCCCCCGGCGCAAACAAGCACTCCTGAAACAATTGCTGTGATTAATGCGTATATTGGGGAAGAAATAGCAAACCCTTCTGCCAAATAAAACCCGATTAGTATTGCAATTCCTGCTATTATGCAGTTTTTGATTCTAGCAAGTTCTAAAAACGCCTTTATTTTGCTGTTAAGTGAAATATTTGTTTTTGAAATTGGGGTGATTTTTTCGTGGGCAAATTTGCCCTTGTTTATGTAAGTTTTTTCTTTTTGCATAAAATTAAAGTGAAGCACTAATATTAAATAATAATCTTTACAGATTATCTGGCGTAATTTAACTTCAAGTTCATTAATTTTTAGGAAATTATTATTTTTGATTAAGCATTAAGAAGCATTATTTAATATTTTAAGCCATTATTTTTTTCTTGTATTTTGATTCTTCTTCTGCTTGTTCTTTGATGTATTTTAAGTGGGCTTCTTTAGTTTTTTCGTTTAAAAAAATCTTTTTTGTTTTGTTGAATGAATCTATTAGTCGATAAAACTCGATAAGCCCGCTTATGTGTGGGAGGGAAACATAATCAACTTTTTTATTATAATAATCAATTGCATCGTAAAAATGCCCCGCGATTGCAAAAATTTTTGTTTTTGGGGAAATTTTTTTGATTTCATTAACAAAATTAACGCCTTCTCTGTGGGCGCGCATTGCAATAATTACTTCCTTTGCTTGGTCAATTTCAAGCTTTTCAAGCAATTCAGTGTCTTCAGGGGTTGCATAAACAAAATTCATTAAATCATTTTTTCCTTGTGTTACGACTTCAGGGTCTGAATCCAAAATAATTACTTCATGGCCTATTTTTAACTTGTGGGCTAATTTTCTTCCAACCAAACCCCCTCCAATAATTATTATGTGATTTTTTAGTTTTTTTTCCTGTGGTAAATTCCTTAATTCCTCAAGCCTTTTATTTGCAAACCTTATTTTGTCTGCATTAAAAATTTTGTTCATTCTTTTTGAAACAATATTTGATGCGTTTGGGGCAATGTTAATTAAGTAAGGGGTGGCAATCATGGAGACTGCAGAAATGGCTACTATGAATGAAAGCAGGTCCTGGCTAATAATAGGGGTTTTGGCTGATGAAATTGCGCTAGCACCTAAAGCAGCAATAACAAAACCAAATTCCGATACTTGAGCAAGACCAAAACCCACTTCAAGCCCTAATCTTGTTCCATAACCTGAAAAAAATCCAACAGCAAAGAAAATTAATGGTTTTATTACAAAAATTAAAATTATTATTAACACCATTAATAGTATTGGCAAAGACCCAAAGCTAAAAGTTAAACTTGCGCCTAGCGAAACAAAGAAAATAGTTAAGAAAAAGTCGCGCAGTGCGCGGACTTTTGAAAAAATTGCGGTATTAAATGGCAGGCTGTTTAATGCCAATCCTCCAATGAATGCTCCTATTGTTATTGGAATGTTTAGCAAGAAACTTACTCCTATGAATAGGAATGCCGTTGAAATGCTTGCCAAAAAAAACATTTCATTATCCTGGGAGGCTGCGTTGAATAATCTTGGGAATAAAAACTTATTGGCAAGCAATGCTATTATAAGCAAAGTAACTGTTTGGGCGACTATTGGCGCAAAAAAACCCGGGTTAGTTATTTGTGAAACATTTTGAAGAAGCGGGACAAAAATAATAACCAAAAAATCCTGAATTAATAAAATTGAAATCATTATTCTTCCATTTAGTGTGTTTGTTTGTTTCTTGTCCGCCAAGAGCTTTATTACGACCATGGTGCTTGAAAAAGCAATTATTGTTCCAATGAATAAAGCGGTTTCAAGTCCCACTAGCCCAGTAAAACTGGTTAATACTACTGTTGCGAAAATTACGCCCATTACTTGAAGTAATGTTCCAAACAAAAGCGGTTTACCCATTTTTAATAATCGCTTTACTGATGTTTCAATTCCTATTGAAAATAGTAAGAAAGCCGCGCCAAGCTCTGAAAGCAAGTGAATTTCTGGAGTAATTTCGCTAATTCCTAAGTCAAATGGCAAATTTAAAAAACTTAAATTTAGTCCCCCGATTACAATAGGGCCTATAACAATCCCTGCCACAATATAAGCAAACAAATTGGGTTGTTTTAGTTTCCTTAAAATAATGCTTAATATGGTTGCGGCGATTATTATTTGCGCCATTTGTATAAACAATTCCATTTCAGCCATTTCGACCATCTAAGCAATAAATTTAATTAAATGCTAAAATTAATTAAACACTAAAGCAAAAGCGGTTTAGTTTAAAAAAGTTTTTAATTAATTGAATTCGTAGTTTAAATTAGCGTAATTAAGCTAAAATCACAATCTAAAATCAAGATAAATATTTACTAAAACGAGTTTGAACAAAAACAAGAAACTTTAAGCGAGAATTAAAGTATTTTATTTACTAATTAATGTATTTTCTTTACTTTGAAGCCGCTA
>CAZIPK010000031.1:5313-9363 GCA_964541135.1 uncultured archaeon
GATATTTTCTTTTTCTTCTTTTTTTATCTTAATCTCTTTGAGCCGCACTTTCTGCACTTATACGGCTTTCCTGAACCGCAGCGGTTAGTAGCATTGCACGTCTGGCAGATAAAAACATTAGTAAATCTTCGGTTAATTGATTCCTTGAAGTCAGCCACAAGCTCACCTATAAAACAATCAACAAATGAAACCTTTATAAATGATTTCTGTAGCAAGTTTTTCAGAAGCGTTGGGTTTAGTTTTTAAAAATACTAAAACTGATGCTTAAAACTTAAAGCCCAAAGGGTGAAATAAGTTTTTTTTAATCAATAAATTAATCCCCGCCCCAATAGTGCAGGCTCAGCAAAAAAAGGTTTTGCGAGGCGCGAAAGTTGGCACTATTGGTTTAATGGTTGGAATGGTTGCCCCAATAGTGCAGTGGTCAAGCACACGAGCCTTTCAAGCTTGTAACCCGGGTTCGAATCCCGGTTGGGGTATACTCAGTAAAAAGGATTAACATCCATCTGATGTAACTATTTATTTTTTGAGTCTATTTTGGCCAAAAAAGATTTTATCCAGCAAGTAATTATTTTTTTTATTTTTTTTAACTATTTTTTGTTTGTTTTTTTGTATTTTTCATCCTAAAAAGCTATTTAATGCTTGTGTTTCAGATAAGGTAAGGTGGTTGGGGGATGAATAAATCATTTTTTTCAAAATTATTACTGATTTCGTTAGCGCTAATTTCGTTAGTTGCTTTGATTGGTTGTACCCAGCAGGAAACAAAAGTAAATATGGCAAGTTTAGCTTCCGCTCCTGCAGGGGTTATTGGCTCTGACACTGCCCCAGTTACTATTGTAGAGTACTCCGATTACCAGTGTCCTTTTTGCAGGAAATGGTTTGATGAATCAAAGAAACAATTATTTGATGAATATGTTTCCACGGGAAAAGTAAGATTTGTTTTCAAGGATTTCCCATTAAATGGACATCCATTGGCAAAGCCTTACGCGGTTTCGGTGAGGTGTGCAGGAGAAGAGGGAAAATATTTTGAAATGCATGACAAGATGTATTTAGAGCAGGGAAAATTAGCCGGTGGAAAATACACGCTGGTTTCGGCTACAAGTGACGATGTAGTAAAATGGGCAGGCGAGTTGGGTCTTGACACTAACACTTATTTTGATTGCCTTGTTTCAAACAAGTTTGATTCCTTAATAGGTGAGAATGCTGAGGAAGCTGCAAACATTGGAATAACTGGAACGCCAAGCTTTGTTGTAGGAAAAACTAATGGTGAAGGGGTTTTGGTTGTGGGCGCCGTACCTTACTCGACCCTAAAAGCAAAGATTGATGAGATGTTGAAGTAATTCTATAATCTCTTAACCAAAAGTCGCATTTTAATTTTTTTTTAATAAATTCATCTTATTCTTCTGTTTTGAAAATATTGGATTAGAATTTACGCAGTTTATTTAATTAAAACTTAAATCAAATTTTTCCTTAAACCATTTGGCGTATTTGGTGTCGTGTTTTTTTAAGTGGTTTTCAAACCAGTCTTGCATGAACTCCAGAATTTCTTTCGAGTTTGCTTTTTCTTCCAAAAAGTTTTTGCTTAATTCTTCAAGTTTTTTAAGGAGGTTAAAGTGTTCAAGCATATGCTCTTCGGTTTTAGGGTAGCGGTATTTTTTGAAATACTTTTCTTCAGTATCAAAGTGATGCTTAGCGTAATCCCGTAATTCATTAAGTATTTGCCTTGCTTTTTCCCGCTTTGTTGGATCATTGTTTATTAAGGCAATTGAGTTGATGTAGCCTATGAACTTGGCGTGCTGTTCGTCAATTTCTTTTATTCCAAGGCTTAAAGAGTCGGACCACTCGATTTTTTCCATGAAATAAGATAAGAGTTGAAGTTTTTATAACTTCCTAAAGTGAATTTTAATAATGTGTTTTTCTGATTCTTTCAAAAAAGTATTGGTTTGTGTGTTTTTGAGGTGCGTGGAAGGGGCTAATTTTTTAATGATTATTTATTTTATCGCACCTATTTTTTTAAAGTAATCAGCATATTTTTTGTCATGTGTTTTTAGGTGATTTTTGAGCCAATCAACCAAAAAGTCATAAATTTCTTTTGCGCTTGTTTGGCCTAATGAAAAGCTGTAACATAAAGAGTTGACTTTTTGTAAGAGTTTTATGTGCTCTATTGAGTGTTCTTCAGCATAGGGATAATTGTACTTCTCAAAATACTTTTCTTCAGTTGAAAAATGTTTTTTTGCGTAGTCCCAAAGCTCTTTAGTAATTTTTTCAGCCTTTTTTTTATCGGACGGATTTTTTGATAATTCATAAAATGAATTTATCAGACCTATGAAGTATTCATGCTGCAAATCAATTTCCTCTATTCCGATGTGATATGATTTATCAAAAATAAACTTATCCATGAAGTAGAAACAAATAAGCTCTTTTTATAGGTATCTTTTTTTCTAGTGCTTGTTGGTGCGTTTAAATATGGCGTTAATTAGCGCTTTAAAGCAATACTTTGATAAAGTATTAATATAACAATGGGGCAAATTAGGTTATGGACTTTTCAAAAACACATGGCGTAATGTCGTTGGCTGTTTTTTTTATTTTCTTTCTTTTTTTTGGGTGTATTTCCGGCGAGGATAATGCAAAAAATAATCCTCAAATAAAAAATTTTCTTGACGAGCACTCCCAATCAGAAACTAGTTTTTATAGCTATTCAAGGGTTTTGTTTGACGAGGAAAAAGAATTTTGGGACCGTGGGTGCGGAAATGAAATAGAGTATGGGGAGTACAATATTTTTAGGGCGGAAGATGATTCAGCAATTCTAAAAGCTTTGTTCAATAAGTCTGATAATTCTCTTATTTGCGTGGTTATTACTAGAAAAGATGATTGGAATTTGTTCATTGAAGACCCTAACTTGAAAAAAACATGCATTGAACAAAAAGGGATTATTTGCAAGCCAAACCAGGCTTGTTCGGCTGGATTCACTAAAGCAAGCAATACTCAAAGGTGCTGCGTGGGAGCTTGCGTCGATGTTAATTCTCCTGATTTTAATATTCCTTTTGATAATAACCATCCGGTTTCTCCTGACAATAATGATGCTGTTGATTATGTTCCCTGCAGCGGGGTTAGCGGGGTAGTTTTTTGTGATAGTACGCAATATTGTTCCAAAGCTTTTGTTGATTCCCGGGACAATAATATTGAATGCGGGTGTGCTGAGTGCACAAAAAAAACTTGTCAGCAATTAGGTGGGCGAACATGTCTTGTCGGAAGCACTTGCGCAGGAAGTATTGTGCCTGCACCGGATGCGGTTAATTGCTGTATTGGAGGGTGCTATGCAGTTGATGTGAACATAATTGTCAATAATTGTGTTGAGAATTGGGTTTGCACGGATTTTGCCCCTTGTGTTAATGAATTAAGGACAAGGACTTGCACTGATGTTAATTATTGCGGAACCCAGGAAAATAAGCCGCAAGAATCAATCTCTTGCAGCATTAATGATGTGTATACTTGTGTAAAAAATGGGATTACTGTCACAGCCACTAAGAATGGTGTGCAGTCGGTTTACAGCGACACCTGCACCGGCACGAATATTTATGATTTTTATTATTGTTTGACTGAAGCAGAGGCTAAAGAATTGGGCGGGATAGTAAGTGTTAATGAGAATGTGCCTTGCGCGGCAGGAAAGATTTGTTCTAACGGGATTTGTGTAAGTTCGGGCTGATTAAAAGCAATTGTGAAAATAAAAGCAACTTTGAAAAAGTATTTTTCAAATGAGTATTAATTTAGTTAGTGAATTTTAGTTATTGTTTAATTCTTATTTAATGGGGAATCCGAGAATCGAACTCGGACCTGACCCAATTTGGCACATTTTAATAATGCGAAATTGCTCTATCCCGCAATAGCGGGGTAGTGCTCCATACGCACCATGGACGGTGCCCCCAAGGGCCGATTCTACCACTAAACTAACTCCCCATTTTTTTTATTCTCTGTTTAGCGCTATTGAAAATAGCGCATAAGCGTATTCCCTTCGCCTAATGGAATTGGCGGCTGGTGCTGCCACTAAACTAA